>CAYYKZ010000330.1:0-3505 GCA_964468455.1 uncultured Leptospirales bacterium
GATTGGCGGTTTTGCAATTGCCTTTGCTGCCAAGGACATGGTTGCCAATTTTTTTGGTTCGCTGATGATTCTTTTTGACTCGCCCTTCCAGGTGGGGGACTGGATTGTTGTAGGCAGTGCTGAAGGTACTGTTGAGGAGATAGGGTTCAGATCCACAAAGATAAGGACTTTTTACAACTCTCTTATTTCAGTCCCTAATGCTGACCTGGCCACAAAGGAAGTGGATAATATGGGGAGGCGTGAATACAGAAGGGTAAGGGAAGTTCTGGGCATTACCTATGATACTCCTCCTGAAAAGATTGAGGCATTTCTTGAAGGTATAAAAAATATTATTAAAAGCAATGAGTATACACGGAAGGACTATTATCATGTTGTTTTCAGCGGTTACGGCGGTTCAAGCCTTAACATCCTCCTTTATTTTTTCCTTAGAGTGCCGGACTGGTCCACAGAACTTGTGGAAAAGCAGAATGTTTTTATTGAAATACTTCGCCTTGCTAAAGAGCTGAATATTGATTTTGCCTTCCCTACCCAGACTCTGCATATAGAATCATCGCCGGAACATAGCGGTGCTGCTGCACGGACTGCATATGACATTGATCAGATAAAGAAATCTGCTGCAGAGTTTGCACCCGGCGGGAGTTCCTCACGTCCGGCAGGACTGGGTATTTATACTCCCTCATTTAAGGAAAAGCAGCAGGGCTGAATAATATCAGGAAAGATATTCTTTTAATATAGCTGCAAGTTCCTCAAAAGTGAAGGGTTTGCCTATACTTGCGGTAAACCCGTACTTTTGAGGTTCTGCCATTACAGGATTTTCCGCGTATCCGCTGGATACAAATACAGGAAGCTGAGGGTAGAATCTCCGTATAATCTCGATTGTATCTATACCACCCATTCCGCCTGGTATAGTTAGATCCAGTATAACAGCTTTTAAAGGTTCTCTTTCCCCTTCATGAACCTCTTTTAATATCTGAAGAGCCTGAAATCCGTCATCAGCAGAAATAGTTTCATAACCCATCATCTCCAGAAGAGATCCCAGTGAATCGCGTATTACGTGTTCATCATCTACAATAAGAATACGCCCCGAAGCGTTTAATTCAACAGGAGAATTCATGTCATTCAATTCACTTTCATCCTGTGAGGCGGGCAGGTATAATATAAAAGAACTCCCCCTGTCAGGAGAAGATTCTATTTCAATTGTTCCCCCATGCCTGCTGATTATGGAATAGGATGTCGTGAGTCCAAGTCCGCTTCCGCCTTTCTTGGTTGTAAAAAATGGGTCGAATATTTTTGTAATAACCTCTTTGGGAATACCCTTGCCCGTGTCAGTGAAGGTTATTTTTATATAGTTTCCTTTTTTTAAGGCTCCATGTTCGGAATCTTCAATTTCTGTATTTTCGCCTTTTACAGTTAGCGTGCCTCCGTAAGGCATTGCCTGTTTCGCATTAATTGCAATATTGTCTATAACCTGCGAAATCTGACTGCTGTCAAAGTTGCAGTTATGAAGATTTTCCTGTATATCGAAATGAAGGGATACGTTTGATCCGCTAAGAGCAAATTCCACGGTTTCAATTATTACGGGGATTATGCTTTCGGTTTTCCTGACAGGTGCTCCACCCTTGGCAAAGGTAAGGAGCTGGTTAGTCAGGTTTCGTGCCCGCATAATAGTGGCTATTGATTTTTCCAGGTAAGATGATAATTTTTCATCATCGGATAATCTTTTCGCCAGATCCATGTATCCATATATTCCGCTTAAGAGGTTGTTGAAATCGTGGGCAATCCCTCCTGCCAGAATTCCCAGGGATTCCAGTTTCTGGGTTTTTATGTTGGCATCAAGGAGTTTCTGTTTTTCTGTCATGTCCCGGAAAACAAGAACAACACCTATTATTGTGCCGTCTGATGATTTTATGGGTGCTGCGCTGTCAGCGATTGTTCTTTCATTTCCGGAGCGTGAAATGAGAATTGTATGGTTTTCCAGCTCCTGGATAGCACTTGTACGCATTACTTTTTCTACAGGATTTTCTGCGGGCTGGCCTGTGATCTCATTTTTTATTATAAATACATCAGAAAGATTTTCTGATAATGCTTCATTCAGATTCCACCCTGTCATTTCCTCTGCTGCCCTGTTCATCAGTGTAACATAACCTGATGTGTCTACAGCTATAACGCCATCACCTATACTTTTGAGTGTTACCTCAAGCCGTTCCTTTTCTTCAGCAAGATTTTTTTCAGCAAGTTTCCTTTCTGTTATGTCTGTATGTGTACCTATGGTGCGAAGGGGTGCTCCCCGTGGTGTTTTTTCTGTCACATATCCTATACTCTGTATCCAACGCCACTGGCCGTTTTTACTCTTCATGCGGAAGCTAAGGTCAAAATCCTCGCCTGCTTTAAGTTTTTGATCTACCATTCTTTTTGCTTCTTCAACATCTTCCGGATGGAGAAGATTTTCCCAGGTTGAGTATTCAGCTGGAAGCTCTCCAGGTTCATATCCCAGCATTGTGTACCAGGTGTCGTTATAATATACCCTGTTTCCGCGGTGTTTAATCTCCCATATGCCTGTGCGGCCTGCAATAAGGGCGAGAGAAAGCCTCTCCTTTTCAGTATAGAGTTCTTTTTCGCTCTGGCGCAGGGAGTTTTCAGTTCTTCTCTGCTGTTCAATTTTAAGGTTAAGCCTTTCCAGTGTATCTTTTAAAAGCTCAAAAAGATGTGTAAATGAAATTGTTAACTCTGTAACTTCCCTGGAAACCGGTTTCCCGAAATCGGGCCTGTCCCATTTCCCTTTAAGTATAGACTGGAGAACAGTGTTGAGGGTAATGATTGGTGAGGTTATTTTTTTTGTACCATATATACTGACGATAATAGAGAGAAGAATAATTGCAGTTACAATAATTGCTATATTACGGTTATTGGATGTTATCTGTTCAAGAAAGTCTGCTTCAGGTATTACAACAGCTGTAAGCCAGTCAATTCCATAACTGTCTTTTACGGATGAAACCTGCATAAAATGTCTGCTCTTCCCGAGTGTAAATTCGTGGTTAATTGTTGCGTTTACATTTTCAAAGCTTCCATATTTTTTGATGAAAGATTTGGCAGCAGCGCTTATAAGGCTATTGGAACTTTCTTCAGCTGTAATACGTCTTTTTTTATTATCACTGTCGAAAATGGCTGCTGTGTTTTCTGTATCAGAGGATGCTACAAGAAGTCCATTTTTTTCTAATATAAAAGCTGCACCTGTTTCCCCTATATTCAGATTTTTCAAATAACTGCTTAGCTGGGATAGAAAAATGTCAACTGATACTACTCCTATGAAATTTCTGTTTTTGTCATAAACAGGCCTGCTTGCTGCTATTGCCATATCCTGCCCGGTAAAGAGGATGTAAATTTTGCTCCATACGGGACCCTTCTCGTCAAGAGCCTGGGTGTACCAGCCTCTTGACGTTGCGTCAAAATCGGGGACTGTAGCAATCACTTTGTCCGGTTGTCCGTCCTCGTTTAGAGAATATTT
>CAYYKZ010000331.1:0-1314 GCA_964468455.1 uncultured Leptospirales bacterium
ATTTTATTTCTTTCTTTCTCTTCATCTATAGGTTTTAACTTCTTAACTTTAGAGTTAGAATGTTTTTCTCCTTTAACTTTAAATCTGTACAAAGCACCCTTGTACAAAAAAGTAAAAACAATTCCTTCACCTACATTCCCGTCTTGACCCATACTTCTTCCTGCTGGTGAGTTTGGTTCAATTTCCTCCTCTACTATTTTAATCATTTTATTTTGCGATAATTGAGGATTTTCAAAATAAATGATTAAAATTTTTCAGTAAAAATATAGAATCTCTATTTGCAGTTCTGAAATAGAACCAATCTTTCCCGATTTTTAAACCTGTTTTCCAATAATTCTTGACATTTTATTCGCGAAATAGAATATGCAACAAGTTGAATATAATGCAGTTTGTCAGTAATTATTTCTGAATAAATATTTAAGTATAAAGAATATTGTTTTCAATATCATCGAAGCGGAAAACAGCGATTATACTGAAAATTTTACTTAAATAAAGATGAAGGAATTAACGCTGATTACTTATCTGTCTTTATGATTATTTAAACAAAGGAGTTATGGCATGAAAACCAGGATTACTGAAATGTTTGGTGTTGAGTATCCTATAATATGCGGTGCAATGATGTGGCTTTGTACGCCAAAGCTTTGTGCAGCTGTTTCAAATGCGGGAGGTCTGGGGAATCTTACTGCAGCAAATTATCCTACTATTGATGAGTTCCGTAAGGCAATTGAGGAAACAAAAAAACTTACTGATAAACCTTTTATGGTTAATGTTACCATTCTCCCTTCTATTCATGTAACAGGTGAGCATCATAAAATGTATCTTGATGTATGTGCTGAGGAAAAGGTTGCCGGACTTGAAATTTCCGGAACTCCGATTCATAAAGCATGCGGTCCTGAATATATGGATAAACTTAAGAATGCTGGAGTAAAACTTTTTCATAAAGTGGGTGCTGTCCGTCATGCAAAGCATGCTATTGCCGCAGGTTATGACGGAATATATGCTGCCGGTATTGAAGAGGGGGGGCATCCTCTTAATGATGATGTAACAACAATGCTTTTAACACCCCGGATTGTTGATGAACTGGGGGTTCCGGTTGTCACTGTCGGAGGAATAGCTGACGGCAGAAGCATGGCTGCAGCATTAACTCTTGGAGCTGATGGAGTGATGATGGCAACAAGATTTGTGGCTACTCAGGAGTGTGAGGTCCATGATAATATTAAGCAGGAACTGGTAAATAGACAGGAGCATGAAACCACCCTTATCTGTAAAACCCTTAACCTTCAGGGAAGAGCTATTAGAAACAAGTGTGTTGAT
>CAYYKZ010000331.1:1347-3463 GCA_964468455.1 uncultured Leptospirales bacterium
AAACTTATTCCTCTTATGTCCGGCAAAAGGGTTAAGGAAGCCTGGGAAAACGGTAATGTTGACATGGCACCCATGATGATGGGTCAGTCAGTAGGGCTTGTACACGATGTTCCTACATGCAAGGAGCTTATTGACCGCATGGTTAAAGAAGCTAAGGAACATATTGCGAAAGCGTCGGAGAAAATGAAATAAGAAATGGCACTTTCACATTCAATACTTGCAACTCTTGTAGGGCGTGATAAACCTTTAAGCGGATATGATTTAGCTAAAGAGTTTAACAGTTCAGTGGGTTTTTACTGGAAAACAACACACCAGCAGATATACCGCGAACTGGCCCGACTGGAAAAAAATAACCATGTTACTTCTGAAGTTGTTAAACAGAAGGACAGGCCTGACAAAAAACTTTACTGCATTACAGATAAGGGGAGAAAAACCCTTGTGGAGTGGATTGCGCTTCCATCTCAGCCTACGCCTATTAAAGAGGATATGCTGGTAAAAATGTATGTGGGATTTCTTGTGCCTAAAGATGTTCTTATTGAAGAACTGGAAAGACTTAAAGGGGAACATGAGGAAAAGCTTAAATTATATAAAGAATATGAAGCAACATTTTTTAATGATCTGAACAAACTTCCGGATAAAGGTAAATACCGCTATCTCAACCTGAGGATGGGTATAAATTTTGAATCAGGCCATATAAAATGGTGTGACGAGGCAATAACCTTTTTGAAGGAAGAAATAGAATGAATTTTTTAAATATGAGGAGATATAATAAATGAAAACCAGAATAACAAAACTATTCGGGATAAAATACCCTATAATACTTCCAGGCATGAGCTGGATAAGCACACCTGAGCTTGTTGCTGCAGTGTGTAATGCCGGCGGTATTGGATGGCTTGCAACAGGCCCTCTTTCGACCAAAGAGACAGAAGCTGCAATAAAAAGAATCAGAGAACTGACAGACAAGCCCTTTGGTGCAGGCGCCACACTTCTTATGCCTGGTGCTAAAGAGAACGCAGACGTGCTTATGGATATGCAGGTTCCGGTAATAAATGTTTCCCTTGGTAAGCCTGATAAAATAGTTCAAAGAGTACACGCTTACGGCGGCAAGGTTATACAGACTGTTGTTAATGCCAAACATGCTATTTCAGCTGTAGGGGGCGGTGTTGATGCTCTTCAGGTAACAGGTTATGAAGCAGCAGCTCACGGCGGCAAGGTTGCCAACCTTTGTCTTATCCCTTCAATAAGGGAGAAGGTAGATGTGCCGATTGTTGCTTCAGGCGGTTTTGCTACAGGTCAGGGACTTGCTGCTGCACTTGCTTTAGGGGCAGATGGTGTTGCCATGGGAACAAGGCTTGCAACAACAAAGGAGAGCCCTGTTCATGAAAGAACCCTTGAAGCCCACCTTAAGGCTGATGTGGAAGATACACTATACTCTGACAGGTTTGACGGACTATGGTGCCGTGTTCTTCAGTCAAAGTCATCTGAAAAATCGATTAAAAAAGGGATGAATCTTTTCCGTGCTGCAGTAGTAGGCCCGCGAATTGCAAAGTCTCTGGATCTCCCGCTTATGAAGGTTATGCTTGGAATGCTTGCCCAGCCTGACAAAATGATGACTCTCGCTCACATGGCAACAGCCTTTGATAAGATTCAGGCAGCCACAGAAAACGGGGATTATGACAAAAAGGGTGTTCAGCTTATAGGACAGTGCTGCGGCCTTATTCATGATTTACCCACAGTTAAAGAGTGTATAGATCAGATAGTCAAGGATGCTAAAGCAACAGGAACAAATGTGACAGAAATGCTTAAGTAGATAGATACTTTAAATTAAGGGCTGTCCTCCTATGCTGGTGGGCAGCCCTTTTTTTCGCCTATTATTTCATTTTATTCATTTTCAGAGCTGCACCCATGGCAAGAAGAGTCTGGTTTCTATCTTCTATGTTAAGAGCCTGTTCAAGCCCCCCTGCGTCAATATTCATATTAATCGCTTCTTTTGTTAATCTAAGGCCCATATGGTTTTTTTACAGGAGAATTTTCGCGTACTCCATTGCTGTTTCATGGAGTTTATCTTTTTCAACAATTTTTGATACAAGTCCCAGGTGCATGGCTTCATCTGAAG
>CAYYKZ010000332.1:0-3457 GCA_964468455.1 uncultured Leptospirales bacterium
GTTGATGTTGAAGGCGGAAACAGATTTGTAAAAAAAATTGCCCCCTTTGTAAGAAGCACATTTACACCCGGCGTTATTACAGATATTGGCGGATTTGGAGCCCTCTTTTCCCCTGATTTATCCGGCATGGACGAACCGGTACTTGTATCCGGAACCGACGGAGTAGGCACAAAGCTTAAAATAGCCCAGATGTTAAACAGAC
This sequence comes from uncultured Leptospirales bacterium, assembly GCA_964468455.1. Lineage (GTDB taxonomy): Bacteria > Spirochaetota > UBA4802 > UBA4802 > UBA5550 > JBBAGC01. The sequence goes on from CAYYKZ010000332.1 coordinate 203, forward strand.
ACGACACAATAGGCATTGACGCTGTTGCAATGTGTGTAAATGATATAATCACAAGCGGAGCAAAACCTCTCTTTTTTCTCGACTATATCTCCTGCGGCAGGTTAAAAGAGGATGTGCTGGCAGATGTTGTTAAGGGAATAGCTGAAGGATGCATTCTCAGTGAATGTTCACTTGTAGGCGGCGAAACAGCTGAACATCCGGGAGTTGTACCGGATGACGAATATGACATTGCCGGTTTTTCAGTGGGGATTGTAGACAAAAAGAAAATAATAAACGGCCAGTCAATTTCTGCAGGTGACGCGATAATAGGGATTTCATCCAGCGGAATACATTCAAATGGTTATTCCATGGTAAGGAAACTCTTTCTTGATATTAAAGGCTACTCTCTTGATAAAAAATTCACTGATCTTGAAAAATCTCTCGGGGAAACACTCCTTACTCCAACATCAATTTATGTTAAAGGAATAAAATCCTGCATTGAATCAGGCATAAACCTTAAAGGGATTGTTCACATAACAGGGGGCGGATTTTACGAAAATATACCCCGCATACTTCCCGGCGACATTTCTGTTGTTATAGAAAAAAATTCATTCCCTGTACCCCCCATATTCAGAATCATCGAAAAAGAAGGCTCAGTAGATGAGGCCGAGATGTTTACTACTTTCAATATGGGAATAGGTATGATGCTTTTTGTCAGCAAAACTGAGGCTGATGGCGCATTAAATGCTCTTAAAAAAGGCGGATATAATGCCTTCATTATAGGAGAAACTGTAAAAGAGGAGAATGAAAAGGTTAAGTTAATATAAAAATAGTGTCCATTTTCGAAACAGATTCCGATAATAACTATATACCTTACAAGATCTGCCGCGAGGGGTAATTATGCGTATTTTTATTTCACTTCTATTAACAGTAATCCTCTTTTCCGCTCTTTACTCACAGGGAAATGACACAGCTGAAAACAGGGAACAGGCCAATCAGAATACAGGAGCTGAAGGTACCCCTCTCCCTTCAGGTTATGGAGAAGCAGTATGGGGCTCCTATCTCACAGATACAAAAGAGAAAATATCCGGACGCCTTGTATATACAGATGATAAAACAATAATTATATCACAAGATGGAGATCTTGAATACCATTACGGATTCTTTTATAAGGACCCCCTGATAACCGGTGAAGACATGAAGCCGGCTCCTGATACAGAAACCGGCACAGTGAATACTGATGAAGCGGCTGCAGGTGAGGAAATTAAAGATGAAGGCAAACTCTTTTATGTATCTTTAAAATTCCCCTATATTGACAAAGACCTTGTGTATAACAAAATTAAAGACAAATACGGACTTCACTCAAGTGAAGACATTAAAAATGATCAGGGTGCAATGGCCTGGAATTCCGACAAAACCGTAATCCTGATGTGGATTGACAGGTACGAAGGGAAGCCCTACTGCAGAAGAATTGTTTATGTAAGCAAAGAAATATCCGCACAGCTTAATGAATACCACTATACTATCTTCAATAAAAGAGAAATTGAACTCATAAAAAAACTTAACCCTTAAGAGTAAAATAAAACTCCATGATAAACCGGTATTAATTACCGGTTTATTCTGATTAATTATTGCCAAATTCCTGTTCCTGTTTTACATTATTCCTGTAGAGATATGTGTTTGAAATAATTCATATCTAATTCTCCTCTCCTCATCAAAGATACTTTATTAAAAATTTACGCTTATTAAGATCATTATTTTAAAAAACATAATTCAGGGTATTTATATGCCGAAATCGAGACTATACTTAATTATCATTGCAACTTCTGTAATAATTTCAGGTCTTATCGGGTACAGCAATCCCGACTACCTTCTAATTAACCCCTTTAACAATTATCTTAATATTGAAAATACATCCCGCATTGCTGAAGAAAGCAGCGGTACCCGTTTTATTGTTTACGATTCCTCAAAAAAGGTTCTGAAAATAAACAGATCCGGCAGAGTAGAATTCATTCTGGAAGGTAATTCAGATAAACCTGACCGTTTTGCCCTTGCATGGGATATTACATGCGATAATAAAGGAAATTTTTTCATTCTCGATTTTACAACTGATGCCTCCGGAATAAAGGTTGAAAGAGAAAGCATTAAGATGTTCAGCTCATCCGGCGATTTCATTAAAACCGTATTTACACACAACTATGACGACAACAAACCTGATATGGAAGGGAATTACCGGAAAATCAGATTTTATAATGACAGAGTTTTTTATTACTACAGCGATTATGAAACAATGCATATAGGTTCTATTGATCCGGAATCAGGGCAAAATACTGTTTTACAAAATATAGATATAAAAGAACCGAAACAGAATATTGTTGATTGCGATTTTCTTCCCAACCTCGCATCTATAGCCTGTATAACACAGAAAGGGCAGATTCTTCACAGCAGGTATAATCTTAAATTCAGAGAAATTTATACCAGTTCAAAATCCGGGATTAAAGATACTCCCTCTATTCCCTGGGGAATAATAGCTGACGGCACGGATGTTTACTTTTCCGATGCCGGATTACGCAAAATAGTAAAAATCGACACAACAAAAACCGGAGAGCAGAAATACAGTTATTCCGGTGACGTAGGGGGAACAGTGCGGTCCTTTGTTCTGACCGGTGACGGTTTTGCAGCAGTTACTGACACCAGCATTGTTGAGGGTGATTTTAAAGGAACTATAACATCTCAAAGTGAAACCCTCAGATATTCCAATATAATAGTACTTCTTCGATGGATTGTTTTTTTAAGCGGACTTGTTTTTTTCATCAGCTTTATTTTTCTCTGTTCATGGATTTATGTTTTTATTTTCGAAAAAAGTTTTTCCGAAGTATTTGTGCAGTCCATTATGATAATCACTGCAGTGCTTATCACTACCATTATTGTACTTATAATATCAGTTACAACTCTTACCGGCATGTATAAGGAAAATCAGTTCAATAATCTTAAACATATAAACCAGTTATCCAATAAGTATATTGATGGAGATCTGATAAAAAGGATAAAAAACCGTGAAGATTTTATGAACAGAGATTATGTTAAAGTAAGATCCCAGCTTCACAGTATGTTTAATGAAAACCTGGATGAATGGAACGAGGATTACTACGGCGGATTATATACACTCAAAAATGACGATATTTACGTCCTCATGTTTTTTGATGACAGCTCAGGTGTAAATTTCCCATACAGGGAAAATTACAAGGAGTCCCCTTTCAAAGATGTTATTGATAA
>CAYYKZ010000333.1:0-3450 GCA_964468455.1 uncultured Leptospirales bacterium
TGTTTTTTTAATGTTTTTTTCTCTTTCAGCGACCAATATATTTTCTCCGGATGTTGCAACTTTTTCATATAATATGAATATGCTTCTGATAATGTCCGGATTTATTCTAAGCCTGTTTATCCTTAAATACGGTTTTTATAACATTGCTGTATATTTTGGAATACTTATTCCTCTTGCCCTTGTTGCTATGCAGGCATATGCGGTTCAGTCTGTTGCGGGCAAGTATATTTATATTCTGTATTTTATGATTTTTCTGGTAATGTCCGCTCTTTACGGCAACAGGCTTACTATTACAGTTATTACTCTGGTTGTTATAGGTTTAATTGTTTTTACTGCAGTTGCATCAAAGGGTGTTCTTGATGATTATTTTGTCAGGGTAACTATTATTCATTCTTCTATAGTTACTGTATTTATTTCCTCTCTTTGTTTTCTAATATTCCGCATTGTCAGGGCTACAATTGCCGAGGCTGATAAAAAAAATGAGGAGCTTGAGAAATCATTAAAGAGAGTCAATGACATTATGAAAACCTGCACTGATGTGGCCATAACACTGCAGGAGACATCTGAAGCGCTGTCATCAGGGGCTTCTCTCTTTTCAGATAATGCCCAGACACAGGCTGCAAGTATTGAAGAGATTACATCCACAATTGAGGAGGTTTCTGCAGCCTCTGAATCTTCTGCTGAGCTTGCAGTAAGTCAGGGTGAAAGGATTGAGGGGCTTGTGAAAAATCTGAGAAAAATGTATGACCTTGTTTCTCAAAGCAGGGAACGGCTTTCAAGTGCAATAAGTCTTAAAGACCGGCTTGACAGCAGAATTAAAGAAACAATGAACGAAGTTGAAAAATGTCTTAATGCCATGAATAGCGCTACAGAAGGGAGCAGAAAGGTAACAGAGGCTGTCTCCCTTATAAATGATGTTTCTGATCAGATAAATCTTCTGTCACTTAATGCGGCAATTGAAGCTGCCAGGGCAGGTGATCAGGGGAGAGGATTTGCGGTTGTTGCTGATGAAATAAATAAGCTTGCTGAACAGACACAGGTTAATGCAAAGGAGATTACAGGACTGGTAAAGCAGACAGATAATGAACTCTATTTAACCGGCCAGGCCCTTGTCAAGGTTAACACCTCATCAGAGGAGGTGTTAAACATTGCTTCGAGTTTCGGGGATATTGTAATTGATGTAAACAGTATTTCAGAAAAGGATCTTTCAATCAACACAGATCTTCAGGATAATGCAATATCTGTAATGAATGGATCTGAGGATGTGAAAAATTCTATGGAAGAGCTTAAATTATCAATAGAGGAGATATCTAAATCTGTATCAGTGATAAATCTTTCAACACAGGATCTGGCGTCAGGAGCGGAGGAGATAAACGGTTCTTCGGAAAACCTTCTTGATTCTGTAAAAATGCTCAATGATATTCTGTCAGATGCTGAAGCCTGAATTTTCAGGTTAAAAGCCCCTCCGATTTCTATGGGAGGGGCGGGAAGATTATTTCCAGATAATTTTTGCTTCCCTTTTGGGAGTCCTTGCATACCTGAATTTGGGGTAACCTGTAAGCATGGTACCGTAAACATTATGGTTTTCCGGAAGTTCCAGCTTTTCTCTCATTGGTTCCCATGCTGATGCGCACCATGCAAGAAATCCTCCCCAGCAGCATCCAAGCCCTAAAGATGGTGCGGCAATTTCAAGGTGTGACATAGCTATTGTACAGGATTGCGAAGTGGCCGGATGAAGCTTCAGTCCATGTGAAATAATAAGAGCAGGACAGTTGTGGGTAATAACATCAATGTTGAATGCCCAGGCTTTAATCATCATATCAAAGTGCATCATTTTTGCGATATCCGGTGAAGTCTTTTCCATATCTTTCATCCATGTTATTACTTCTTCAGCAATATCCCTGATTTTATCCCGGCCATTTATGACCATCCATTCAGCGGTTCTTGAGTTGTGCCCTGTTGGAGCATATGCTGCAATGTTTATGAGCTTTGCTATTGTTTCATCTTTCACAGAATTATCCTTGAATCTTCTTATGGATCTTCTGGCTTTAAGATAATTTCCAATTACTTCCTCTCCGGGATTCCAGTCCTTTGCTGTTTTTTCGCAATCATCCGGACCCATCGTTTTAAGGCTCAAGGCTGCGGTGGGGCATATTGCCACACAGTGACCGCAGTTTATACAGAGTTTTTCAGCGTGAGGTGCCGGTTCCGGTAATCCGGTTTCTTTGTTTATTGTTATAATCTGCATGGGACAGTCCAGAGCACATAGACTGTCTTTTGCGCATTTTTTAACGTCTACAGTAAATAAGGGCATAATATTCTCCTTCAGGTTTTATTATGGAAGATTGCTGCTGTGCAGCACTTCCTGATTCTTCAGCAGATCAATACGGGATTGAAATATTTGAACTCTTCAGGAGGAAATATAGATATTTTATTCTTTTTGTGTCCATAATAAAAAGTTCTTGATATATGAAATTGCTGTATAATATTTTAGCCTGCGTTATTTTTTAAAAAATAAATCCGCCTGTTTTAATAAATAATATTGTCTTAACATAATAAGGAGCAAAAATGTTCAACAGAGAAATTGAAACCATGCAGGAAAGTAAGATGAAGGAACTTCAGCTTGAAAGACTTAAATGGTCTATCAGGCATGCCTATGATAATGTTCCTTTTTATAAAAAAAAGTATGATGAGGCAGGTTTCCATCCTGACCAGTTCAAGTCCCTTGATGATATGAGGCGTGTACCCTTTTTTACCAAGCAGGATATGAGGGACAATTACCCCTACGGATTATTTGCAGTACCCTTGAACAAGGTAGTGAGGGTACACTCATCTTCCGGAACAACAGGGAATGCTACAGTTGTGGGCTACACAAAAAATGATGTTGAGGTATTCTCGGAAGTAGTTGCAAGAAGCCTTGCATCATACGGAGTGACAGATGAGGATATTATCCAGAATGCCTACGGCTATGGACTTTTTACAGGCGGCCTTGGCCTTCATTACGGTGCTGAAAAACTTGGTGCCTTAACTGTCCCGATTTCAGGTGGCAACACACCCCGGCAGATAATGCTTATAAAAGATTTCGGGTCTACAGTTCTATGTTCAACTCCATCTTATGCGCTTAACATTGCTGATTTCATTGAAGTGAATATGCCCGATTTCGATATATCCGCAACAAAGCTGAGGCTTGGCGTTTTCGGAGCTGAGCCCTGGACAGAAGCAATGAGAAGTGAGATTGAAAGAAGGCTGAAGATTGATGCATATGATATTTACGGCTTAAGTGAGGTTATAGGACCGGGAGTTTCATCTGAGTGCAGTGAAAAGTCGGGGCTCCATGTTTTTGAGGATCATTTTTATGTGGAGATAATTGATCCTGAAACAGGCGAAATACTTCCTGAAGGTTCAAAGGGTGAGATTGTTTACACCTCCCTTACAAAGGAGGCTTTTCCC
>CAYYKZ010000334.1:0-3449 GCA_964468455.1 uncultured Leptospirales bacterium
TATCTCATTGAATTAAGCATGGACCTCAGTTCCTTTATCCTGTCCTGGCTGTTCCGGTATTCGTCCAGATCAGAGATATTGATTCTGTAATCTTTTGTGATTTCCCTTACCCTTTTTTCAAGAATATTGAGTTCTTCAGAAAGTGACATGACAGCACCTCCGGTTTCTAAATTTTAAGATAAATCCCTCCCGTGATGCTTTCTGGTAATTATCGGCAGAAATGTTTTTAATTATAACAGGAATTTTTATACAATATCCAGCTGCTTTCTAATTAACTTGACATTACCGGTGTAAAAGATTAATTATTATAAGCTTTAACAATATGGGGGGTTTATGACTGAAGAAAAAAAGAAGGACAGAAAAAAGCTGATATACTGCATATCTTTGGCTGCGGCTGTTTTAATTATTTTCCCCTGTATAATAACAATTTTTTCCTCTTATACTGTTATTGTTGAAGACAGGGATGGAAATTTTTACAGGGCAAAGAATATATTAATCCTGGGTAATTCCATGATAAGCAGTAGAGACCCGGAATCATCTGCAAAAAAAAGTGATGCATTGAAAGGTGAACCTGAATCTTACTCTCTGAGCTTCAGGTCAATGAATGAAATCCGTAATATTGAAATAATACCAGGCCAGGATGATGATTCTGAAACAGAAGGCGCTGTTGATCCTAAATACCTGGGAAGATATAATGTAATAGTACAGGGGCATTCAGGTGTGTTTTACCTGAGGGAAAAGGATGGAAAACTTTACGGAAGCATGAGATTCCCTAAATGGGGGAAGGGTGCAGTTGAGTATCTTCGCGGAGTCCGGATAAGTAATGGCAAGATCCGGTTTACCAGGTCTGCCAATTCATCAAAGGAAATAAACAGGCTTGGAGCAAATTATTACTTTACCCATAGATTTTACGGCACTTACAGTAAATCGGGGAATAAAATAGAAGGCTATTTTATTAATGACAGGAAGGAAAAACATCTCTGGGAAGGGAGCAGATAATAGAGGCTGGAATTACAGGTATGGATAAAATAAGAATACAGAAATACTGCTCCGAAAGGGGACTCGCTTCAAGGCGTGAAACCGAGGAGTATCTTAAGAATGGCTGGATAAAAGTAAATGGAGTTGTGGTTACAGAGCCGGGTACAAAGGTTGACCCGGAGAATGATGTAGTGGAGTTTCTGGATGAAGTAAAGAATATAAAAAGAGAATTGAAATATATTATACTTAATAAGCCGCGCGGCTTTGTGACCAACCTGCCCAATGAGGACGAAAAGGAGGCGTCCACTCTCCTTTCTCCGGTTGACAGGAGCAGTGTTTATGCCGTGGGGAGGCTGGATAAGGAATCAGAGGGTTTTCTTTTTTTTACAAATGACGGAGTTGTGGCAAACAGGCTTAAGTCTCCGGATTTTGAAGTTGAAAAGGAGTATCAGGTTATTACAGACAGGGAGATTTCTCCGGAAGTTATAAAAGAGTACTCTAAAGGTTTTTTTCTCGATGGGGAGAGGCTTAAGCCTGTTAAAGTAAAAAAACATACAGAGAGAAAATATACTTTTATACTTACTGAAGGAAAAAACAGACAGATAAGAAGAATGCTGGAAAAATCGGGATATAAGGTCTACAGTCTTAAAAGAATGAGAATCGGAATCATGAGTCTTAAGGATCTGAAGCCCGGAACATACAGGGCACTTGCCGGCAGAGAAATTGGTGAGCTGAAAAAATTTTTAAGGATTGACTTGCAGAAATAATTGAATAATACTTTTAAAAAATAAATAATTTTTATCTCCGGTTTTTTGCCGGAATTTTGAGGGAATCATGATTGTTTACTCTGCACCGACTGTTGTCATATCCTATGACAGGGGCAAAGCTGTGCTCTGTCAGAAATGGAAAGGTTTTTCCAGCTCGGAAATTTTCAGAAAAGCCATGGATATATCTTTTGAATTTATGATAAAGGAAAATATCCACCTGATTTTAAGCGACATAAGGGATCAGAAAGTTGTTGCGCCAAAAGAACAGGATTATACTAAAAATCTGGCTATTAAATTTTTTCAGGAAAAGAGAAAATTAAAGGTAGCAATTGTTGCACAGGTAAATTCTGTGGTCTTAGCCTGCGCCCGTCGGTATGCCCGGTCCCTTTCCGGGGAAGTGGATGTGGAGGTAAACCGTTTTTTTGAGGACATTGATGAAGCATTGTCATGGCTAACTCAAAAAAGTGAGCAGCATTGGATGGAAAGCAGCTGAATTAGCCGGCCATATTTAAAGCGGAGATTTTAATGAAAAGAAAAAAGAGAAAGCTCTTTTACGGGCTTATGGATAAATATAGAGGTGATGGAGTTGTTCCTGAATGCGCCCATTTCGGAGAGTGCGGCGGATGCATGTTTCAGGATATTGCCTATGATAATCAGCTTCTCCTTAAACAGGAATATGTAAACGGCCTTTTTCAGGGCCTTGCTTCTGTGGAGGAGGTGCATCCCTCTAATCCTTTTAATTACAGAACAAGGATGGATCTTGTTACAGCTTTCGGCAAAAAGGGTTTCCGCAGATCAGGATCATACAGACATGTGGTTGATGTGGAGTCATGTCCAATAATGCAGGCCCAGTCTAATGAAAGATTTAAGGAATTGCGCAATATTCTTGAAGGTGTTGAGGATTATGATTATTTAGGGCACAGCGGTTATTTAAGATATATAATTATAAGAGAGGCAAGGTTTACTGGTGAGGTTATGGTGAACTTTGTGACATCAGTTCCTGAGAACAGACTTTCAATGAAGCTCTATGATTTTCTTGAAAATGTTGATTCATCATCCATGCTTCTTAGTGACGGCCTTGCTGATTTAAGTTACGGCCCCCAGTTCCAGACCATGAAAAAAGGATTTATAACCGAGTCATTTGACGGTATTGAATATATGATAACTCCCAATACTTTTTTTCAATCAAATTCGGAAATGGCATTGCAGATGTACAGGCGCATACTTTCTGAAACCGGAGGTAAAACCCTGGACCTTTACTGCGGTGTGGGGAGTATTTCTCTTTTCGCGGCATCAGCTGCTGAAAGTGTAACAGGTGTTGAAATGGTACAGGAGTCTGTTGACGCAGCAGCTGAAAACCGGGATAAAAATGAAATTGAAAATGTTGAGTTTGTCTGTGCTGATGCTGCTGAATATGTTAAGGAAAACAGTGATTCCTTTGATACACTTATTCTTGATCCGCCAAGAAGCGGCATGCATCCTAAAATGATTCAGCATATAAAAGAAATGAAGCTGGATAAAATTATTTATATGTCATGCAATCCTGCAACCTGCAGGGATGACATAAAGGCTCTTGAAGATTACAGTATTGAATCATTTGAAGCCTATGATATGTTTCCCCAGACACCCCATGTGGAAACCCTTGCTGTTTTAAGAAAAAAGTAATCCATGTTTAAAGCTTTAAAGGATAAGGGCCTTGCCAGA
>CAYYKZ010000335.1:0-3444 GCA_964468455.1 uncultured Leptospirales bacterium
CAGTAAAGATAAAAGGCCCATCACTGTTAAGCTTGTAAGTGAGGATATCTTTTTGCATTTCCATAAACAGATCGGTTATTTCAACCATATTGCTTATAAATGCAAAGGATCTTACTTTGGAGAAAAGGCTTTGAAGTGTGTAAGCAAGGAGAAGCATAAATCTGGAATACTGGTTTACCGATCTTGAAACATCACACAACACAACCAGCTGGGGGCGGTCAATTTTTTTGTTTTTAAAGAAAAGTTTAAACGGGACTCCCCCATATTGAAGATTTGTCCTGAAGGTTTTTTTTATGTCCAGACCGCCGCGTTTAACCCTCTTTTTTCTAAGGGATATTCTGTTTTTAAGTTTCTGCCCAAAGCGGTTTATCAGCTCCCTCATTTCTTTTATTTCTTCAGGAGTAAGCTGATATATAAATTTATTAAGAAGGAACTCCTCCCGGTTTTTAAGTTCTTTCCCTACATTTCTTTTTGAAATTTTAAGTCTAAGCATGTTTCTGATCAGATTCAGAAGTTCTTCTGATTCTTCACCTGAGAGTGGTGTTTCATCATCCTGTGATTTTGAATAGTGAGACCCTGAAAGCCCGCCGGATGTTTTGAAAATACTCAGCCCTGATCCTCCGCCTGAACCTGAATTTTCAAGCTCATCAAGTAGCATTTTAAGAATACTGTTTTCAGATTCCTCTGCCAGAACAGATTCATTAAGAGTGTTGAGAAAATTTTCAAGAATCTCACTTACTTCACGGATTTTATCAGGGGTTAAAAGTGAGTCAACACCGGCCAGTTCCTCAAGGTTAATGCCATCAAAGAATTTTTCTCTTCCTGTGAAGTATTCTTCAAAACATTTTTCAAAGACCGGGATGTCAGTGTAGTCTTTAATTAGTGTAGTTTTTAAAGTCTGCTTAAAAATATCTTTCTCTTCAAGAGGTATTTCCGTTATGGATTTAAACAGAGCAAGCACCTCATCAACGGATATGGATACATCCGCATCTTTCAGTACTTCAATAAACCCGAAAATTTTCTGGTTTATAGCAGGTTGTTTTGTTTTTCCGGTCATATCAGTTAATAAAAATTTCTTTTGAATGCTGCTTCGCAAGTTCGATGTCCTTCTGATACTTTAAAATGAAGTTCAGTGTTTCCATTGCTGTTGCTTCATTAAGATCTTCATATCCAAGCAGAACAAGCGCCTTTGCCCAGTCCAGTGTTTCACTTATACTTGGCTCTTTTTTAAGATTGAGTTTCCTGATTTTCTGAACGGTTTCAACTACCTGGGCGGATAGTTTTTCTCCGCTTTCCGGAACTTTCAGGGATACTATTTTCTGCTCAAGATCAAGAGTGGGGTAGTCAATGTACAGATGCAGGCATCTTCTTTTTAATGCATCAGACATTTCCCTTGCGCTGTTTGAAGTAAGTATTACAACAGGTTTTTTTATTGCTGAAAATGTTCCTATTTCCGGTATAGTTACCTGGAAGTCGGAAAGTACTTCCAGAAGAAAAGCTTCAAATTCGGAATCTGATTTATCTATTTCATCAATGAGGAGTACAGTTTTTTCCGGTTTTGTTACAGCTTTAAGTATTGGCCTGGGTATAAGAAATTTTTCAGAAAAAAATACATCCTCAGTTTCTGTGAGCCGGTCAATTGCGCCGGAAAGAGTTTTTTCCTGACCTGTTATTTCTGACAGCTTATCCTTTAGTATCTGGGTATAAAGAAGCTGCTTTGCATATTCCCATTCATAAAGGGCCTTTGCCTCATCAAGCCCTTCATAGCACTGCATCCTTATAAGTTCAATATTAAGTGCCGATGCAATACACTTGGCAAGTTCGGTTTTCCCAACACCTGCAGGGCCTTCTACAAGTACAGGCTTTTCAAGTTTAAGGGCAAGATAAACTGTTGTAGCTATTTCTCTGGATGTAATGTATTTCTGATTTTCAAGCTGCTTTATTGTTTCTTCAATACTGCTGAACATGACTTCACCATTAAAAAAAGTAGTTTTAAGTAAGGGGCCATTTCAGGGTTTTTTTTTCAAGAAGTTTATTTAAAAAACAGATATTTCACCGGCAAAGTCATTTTAGGCTGTCAAATAGAAACACATCATTGAATTTAAGCTTATCCGCTTCATCAAGTATATGCGATATTTCATCACTTTTCTCACGGAATCGGGATATTATATCAAGAAGTTCCTTTATGTTTATATTCTCTGATGTTATTTTACCTGTATAAAAGGCCTCATCAAGCTGTCTGCATACAAGGGAGGACTGCAGGGAGGTGAGATTGTGGAGAATGTCATCTTCGATAATTATTATTCCTTTTTCGGCTGCAGCTTTATTGAAATATCGTAAAAACGGTATAAATGCTTCAATTATCATGGCCCGTTCAATGAGGCTCCATTTTTTTATTGAGCGGCGCAGTGAAGGGGCATCAACAGGGGGGACGTTTTTATGCGCTACTTTTTTGTTTATGAAATTTAATGATGTGTGATTTACACTTTTCATTACTGGCAGATTGAGATCCTTCATTTCATCCGGATCAATCAATTCACGGTTTAGCATTACAGCCCTGTTTATCTTCGGCTCATTTTTATCACGGCAGGTCAGTAGGATGTAATCTGCGTTAACCCCGGCTGTGATAAATTTTTTAACTCCATTAAGTATTATGCTGTCATCTTCCTCTGTTAATAATACAGGGCTGCTGCTATCTTCGGAGTGTGCAAGGGCACATAGGGAAGAGTCAGTAATATTTCCTGCAAGAGATATAAATGTGCTTTCATCCGTTGCTGAGAGGACCAGGTCATTTATTACAGGGCGGGTAAGTGCAGTCTGTACAATCCAGAGTACTGCAAGGCCCAGATCTCCGGTTTCCCCTGCTACTAATGAGGAAGGCCTGTTTAAACGGTAGTTTTTTATATCCGGCTTAAAAAATAAGGCTAAATCCTCCCATATTTTTTTCTGAAGGGTGGAACTGCTGCATCTTTCAAGGTATGTGTCTTTAATTTTATTAATAAGGTTATTCATTGCCGGATATGCCCTGGTGTTTAGAGGCCGGAATTTAATCCGGCCTTTTTTTTACAGATTATTTTTTATTTCTCATCATAGCTTCCACTTTAACAGGAAGCCCGAAAAGATTGAGGAATCCAGTGGCATCCTTCTGATCATAGAGAGTACTCGCATCAAATGTTGCCATGTCTGCGCTGTATAGTGATATATCCGATTTTCGGCCAACTATTGTGCAGTTCCCCTTGTAAAGCTTCAATCTTACTGTGCCGCTGACCATTTCCTGTGTTTTATTAATCAGAGCGTCAAGAGCTTCCCGCTTTCTTGTAAACCATAGGCCGTTGTAGATAAGTGTGGCGTATTCATTTGCCAGGTTGTCCTTGAAATGCTGTGTGTCACGGTCAAGTGTAATTGACTCAAGATCACGGTGTGCTGCAAGGAGAACTGTACCGG
>CAYYKZ010000336.1:0-3439 GCA_964468455.1 uncultured Leptospirales bacterium
TCTATTCCGGCTTCCCCCGAAGGGGGATAAATAAATTTCTATTTTATTTATGTTAAAGTAGAAAAAGTATGCCAAAAAAAGGATAAAATGAGTAAATTAGCCCACTCCGGGGGCGGCGGGGAAAAATTTCTCGATGAAAAAAATTTATTCCGCCGGGGGCCCGGAAGAATTATTTTTCCGTTAAAGAAGCTGGCAGCAGCGAGGCTTCCGCTGGTGAGGGTACGAGTGTTTTTTACCGGAATTTAATTCGTTCCGGCATGGATTTAGAGGTGATATTTTTTTTACTTTACAGATTATGTGAGAAGTCATTTAATTGGGGTGCTGAATTTCGGTAATTATTAATTATACATATAGGTCACGGAGGGGAAATGTTCGGTTCCTGGAAAAAAATAATTTTATTAAGCGCTGCAGTTTTAATGTTTTCATCATGCGCAAAAATTCCGCAGGAGGTTGTATCACCTGCTATTTCTGTTCAGGCTGTTGCAGGAGAAAAAACAGAGATGGTTAACCTTAATTTTACAGGAGGCCTGAAAAATGAAAATGACAGTACTGTTTTCCTTAATGTAAAAGGTGAAATTGCTGTTATGGACAGCAGTGAAAATATTTTACTTACCGTCCCATTTGAACTTCCATCTGTGCTCCCCTTTGAAACAGGGATTATCCAGGAGGTAATATCCCGTACAAAAGATGAAATAACCCCGCTCCTTACAGATTCGGGAATTGATGCTGAGAAATTTTTTGCTGATAAAGGATCGGAAAACTTTTTTCCGGATGATAATAAAATTGTACTAAAAAAGCTTTCCCTTGAAAAAAAGGGGATTGTTGAAATTTTAGAGGGTAAGATAAAATGAAAAAACCTGATGATAAGATTATATATATAGCCTTTATTGCCGCAACACTTGCTGCTGCACTTTTTTTCGGGGGGATTTCCCTTTACTCAAGAATGTCAGTTGAGCCGAATGCTTTAGCTCTTCTTGAAAACGCCGGTGAAGATTTTTCAAAACTTAATGAGGCATATATAATACTTCGTGACCCGCAGCTTTTTGCAGGATATAAATACTGGGACTCCGATGGAATACCCGCTCGTAATACCCTGCGGTATTTTGATAATAAAATTTTTAACGGAAAAGATATAATACCGGCAGAAAAGCCTTATCTTAACATTCTTCTGCAAAGACGTATTGCAGGGTCAACCCTGGGAATTAAAACAGCTTTTTTCTTTTTAGGTTTTGCATTTATCGGTGCTGTCGCTTTTTTCATATATAGAAGGGGTGTTCGTGATTAATTTATGCCTGGAATATAAGAGGTATTCCGGATGAAAACCAATAAGCGTATTCTTGTTATTGATGACGAAGCTTCCATAAGAAGCCTTATGAAAAAAATTCTTTCAAGGGCGGGCTACACTGTGTTTACCGCCTCAGGAGGACGTGAGGCCATTGATCTGCTTGAGACCATTGTAGTGGACCTTATAATACTTGATATGAACATGCCCGATATGAACGGCCTTGATGTGCTTAAGTACCTTCGCAGCAAGCATATTACAGGGAAGCCTGTACTGATGATGTCCGGCGTACCTGATTCGGAACTGCGCGCGGAAAGTTATAAGCTGGGCGCCTACGACTTTATCACCAAGCCTGAACAGACCGAGGTTATGCTTAAAAGAATTGAAAACGGCATAAAAATAGGCGAAATGTCCGACTTTAATGAGTTTATGAAAGTTGAACTTTTTATGGCAAAAAAACTCCAGAAATATATTTTCCCTGAACCTTTTATTTCAACAGAAAATATAAGCATTCATTCATGGTCACAGCCCCTTTCCGATATTGGAGGGGACCTTTACGACTATATACACTTCAGGGAAAACAGGGTAATGTTTTTTATTGCGGATGTTTCCGGCCACAGTGTTTCCGCTTCCATGTTTACGGCAATTGTAAAAATGGTTTTCCGCAATGCACTTAAAATGACTGAGGACCCCGGGGAAGTAATGACAATTTTAAACAGGGAGCTTTCGGCAAACCTCCCTGTTGAGTCCTTTGTAACATCATTTTGCGGACTTATAGACGGAGATACAGGAATGCTTCATTTTTCCAATGCGGGCCATCCAAACCCCATGATAATAAAGGGAGATTCCATTGAGGAGCTTGAAGGGAGCGATCCCTTTTTAGGGCCTATTAAGGAACAGGTCTTTGTTACCAAAGATTATAAAATTGAAGAGGGGGACAGAATTTTTCTCTTCACAGACGGATTAACCGATATCATAAGTGATGACTTTATGCAGATAAACCCATTAATTTTTGCTGAAATATTAAAAAACAGTGAAAAGCCTGTAAGTGAAGTTTTTGATGAACTGGTTGCTAAAATAAATTCACCGGAATATATAAGGGCAGATGACTGCACAGTAATGGTAATTGAAAAAAAAGGTTCTGCTTTGAAATAATTTTTAAGCCTATCTGATTCTTCCCTCTCTCATTTAGCGGACAATAAAAGCGGAGAAGCCCGGCCCCCGGCGGAATGATCTTTTCCCATCAGGAAATCCTTACCCGCCGCCCCCGAAGTGGGCTCGTTAACTTATTTATGTTTATGCTGCTTTAGCATTAAAAAAGAATAAATATGAACAGATATTTGTTTATCCACCTCAGGGGAAGCCTGAAAAATAAACACGTGCAGACAGAATCAGAATTTGCTCAGGTTTATGAGCCGGATTATTCAAATACCTGTTGATGAGCAGCTGCAAAAAAACCGCCCCTTGTAAGAGGCGGTTTTTTATGCATAAAATTATTACTGGTTATTAACCGGCAGAAATAGCATCAGCCGGGCAAACGCTTTCGCATGCGCCGCAGTCAATACACTCATCCGCGTTAATTACATGAACATCCCCTTTTTCGCTGATGCATTCAACAGGACATTCAGGTGCACAGGCGCCGCAGTTTGTGCAGGCGTCTTTATCAATTACGTAAGCCATCTTTTCCTCCTCGAAAATATGAGAGTATATGAAATATAACCTCAACCTGGAAGCTTATATATTCATAAATTATTTGTAATCTCTTTAATTTGTTCCTTAAATAATGTCAAGATTTAAAATATAAACCTTTACCATACGAAACCTGCGGAAAGACCCACAGAGTAACCATTGTCAAAATAAACTGTTACAGGCATATCAATGTAAACCGGGCCCATGCTTACACCCAGGTTAGCCATAACCTTTCCGCGGAATTTGTCAGCATCAGCTTCTGTTTCTGTATCAACTGTGATTTTACCTTTTTCACCTTTATATATATCACCTACATTATCTCCTGTTATTGTAACTTCACCTGCACTTTCAAGTGTAAGCTTTGTGCTTCCCCCTGCAACATAGTCAAAACCTGCCCCCACACCCAGGTTAACAATGTATAAAAGCCTTAATGATGTGTAAAGCTCAACAGGTATAATGTAGGACTTG
>CAYYKZ010000337.1:0-3420 GCA_964468455.1 uncultured Leptospirales bacterium
ATTCTTCCCGCATCCTTGGTTGCCTGTCTTTGGGAATCGTTAAAATACGCCGGTACAGTTATTACAGCCTTTGTTACGGTTTCTCCCAGGTAGTCTTCAGCGGTCTGCTTCATTTTCTGAAGAATTCTGGCCGATATTTCCTGCGGGGTAAACTCACCTGCTATTGTTTTGATAACAACTCCACCTTTGCCATCGTCCTGAACAGTGTAGGGGACCATTGATATCTCCTCTGAAACCTCGCCGCTTTTTCTTCCCATGAAACGTTTTACAGACCTGATTGTGTTTTCAGGGTTGGTTATTATCTGGTTTTTGGCAACCTGTCCAACCAGCCTTTCACTTTTGTCATTATATGCCACTATGGAGGGCGTGGTTCTCTGCCCTTCTGAGTTCTGGATTACAACAGGCTCTCCGCCTGACATTACTGAAACGCATGAATTTGTTGTTCCAAGGTCAATACCTATTATTTTACTCATTTTAATTACTCCTTGCTTATTATTAGATTGTTAATTTTTCTTTATTGTTTTACTGTTGAGAAGCCTGCCCGTTATCACCTTCAGCAGGAGCTTCTCCCTTAGTTTTTACTGCTTTTGCTACCTTTACCTTTGCTGTTCTTATAACCTGATCATCCAGTTTAAATCCTTTCTGGTGTACCTTGGTTACAGTGTCAGTTTTGATATCCTGGTCCGATTCCTCAATTTCAATTGCTTCATGCAGATTCGGGTCAAAGGGCATGTTCATAGCTTCGATTTCCACAATGCCGTAGTTTTCAAGAGTATCTACTATTCTTTTGGAAATCATTAAAACCCCCTGATGAAAGGATTTTTGAGCTTCTTCAGCATCTGCACCTGCAAGGTTTTCTCCAGCTTCAATGGCCCTTATAAGGTCATCATTTATGTTTATGATATCTCTGGCAAACTCCCTTATCGCGGTTTTTTTGTAATCCTCCTGGAGTTTTGCGGTTCGTTTTTTATAGTTTTCGAAATCCGCCTGTCTTCTCTGGAGAAGATCCTTTAAAGTTTCGTTTTCCTTTGTGAGTTTAATTATTTCGTCCTCCTGCGGTGCTTCGCTCTGATTGACGCTCTCTTCAGCGCTTTTTTCTTCGCATTCATTTTTTTTGCTGCTTATTTCATCCTGATTTAACTTTTCAGCTTCTTTGCTTTCTGAAGTTTCCTCTTTGATTTCATCATCCTTTTTGATGTTTTCCCTGTTCATTGCTTCACTCCCTGTTCGTTTGTTTCTCTTTATTTTGACATTTTGGTAAGCAGGCCCGATACAGCTTTTCCTGTATAATCCACAAGGGGGACTACTTTCTCGTAATCCATCCGGGTCGGGCCAATAACACCCACAGCTCCTACCGGTTTATTGCCGATTTTATAGGATGAGGTTACAAAACTGCATCCCCATACTTTTTCATTTTCCAGTTCCTCTCCAATGAGAATATTAATCCCTTCACTTTCCACCTGATTTTCAAGTATATCCTTAAGGATGTTTTTCTCTTCTATAATATTAAGCAGGCTTTTAAGCCTCTGCTCTTCCACCATTTCAGGTATTCTTAAAAGATTTTCAATGCCATCTATGTTTATTGTAGATTCATCACTTGCGCTCAGGGCAAGCTGTGCAATATCCAGGGCAAGCTCCCTGTTTGCAGAGGCAGATTTGTCCGCTCTCAGTTCACTGAAAATAAATTCTTTTATCTGGTGCAGGGAAAATCCGCAAAGTTCCCCTGTAAGGAATTTTGAATATTCAGATAATTCATCCTGAGTTACCTTTACAGAGAGGGTGACTTTTTTTGTTAAAATCATTCCTGTTCTTGTGACTGCCAGGAGCAGTACTTCGTCGCTTTCAAGCTGGATAAGCTCAACCAGTTTAACCACAGTAAAGTCCGGTTTGGGAGAGAGCATGACTCCCGCATAATTGGATACAACTGAAAGCATTTTTGTGACAGACTGAAATATTTTATCAATCTGCAGCTCTTTCTGGAATATTTTGTCATCAAGAATCATATCCTGATGAAATTCGGAATGATAATTGTCCAGAAGAGAATCCACATAATACCTGTAGCCCAGGTCTGTAGGCACCCTGCCTGATGATGTGTGCGGCTGCATGAGATAATTCATCCGCTCAAGGTCAAACATTATGTTTCTTATTGTTGCAGGTGAAAGAGAAAGAGAGTATTTCTGTACAAAAGATCGTGATCCTACAGGTTTCCCTGTGAGAATATACTCATAAACGATTGCATTAAGGATTGAAGATTCTCTTTCATCCAGGCGTCTTTCTTTATTAGTTTCTCTTTTCACTGTTTTTTACACTCTATTGTTATTAGCACTCGATGTGTATGAGTGCTAATAACAATATAATAAAATCCTCTTTATCGTCAAGGAAAAATTTTAAAAAATAGTGTTTGCGGGATTATTTTTTTTGAGAGGTCTTTTTTTTATCTTTTTCTGTTGAATCCTGCTTTTTGTCCCCTGCTTCAAGGGTAAAACGGGCTGCATCTATTGTAGTTTTAAGCTTATCCGCCTCATTGCTTTCACCCAGAATCATGTGTATTTTCCTCAGGGCTTCCAGAAGTTCTATTGATCTTTTTAAATCTTCTCTGGCTTTAGCGGAGAGTTCATATTTTGTTCTATACTGTTTTGCGGCTTCTTCAAGGGAATCCTTTGCCAGTGTAAGATGCTCTCTTCTGTCATGAAAAAATTCTGTTCTCGGGTCACGGTATTTCTGTATATCAGAGAAATTTATGAGATTTCTGTTCATAACCGCTACTTTTGCCTGTAGTTCAACAAAAAGCCATTTCCATTTGGAATCTTCCCCCATGCTGTTTTTTAGACTGTGGAAGGTATCATTAATTCTGTTTGTCAGATCAAGTATCTGCCGCGCATTCAGCCTCCCTATTTTTGCAAGGTATTCTTCATTTTCCTTAAGGGACTCCCTGTCCACTTCATCTCCAAAGTTTTCCTTCATTAATTGAAGAACCTTGGAAAAGTTTGATTTTGCCATATCAAGGCTTTTATTATTTTTTATTCCAAGCATATTTACGGAAAGTTCATTTATTTTTACGTTCTGCTCTATTGAGCTCAGCAGGTAATTCACTATCTCAATATTATAGTAGGGTTCAAGTTTCTCATTTTTTTTCTTTTTGAGCATAACATCTTTAATAAGCCTGTCATAGTTTTCTATTTCTGACTTTAAAGTTTTTATTTCGTCATTATAAGCTGCTTTTTGAGCTTTTGATATAGTCATTGTTTAACTCCGGTAATCACCTTATTAATATATTATCGGAAATGTTGTAAAAATTATAAATTTCCATGCAAAAAAAGTACTTGTCATAACAGCTGAAATCTTTCACCAATTATCAGGGATTGTTTCAGTTTTGTAGCTGCTATAAAATGATTCACTGTTTTTCTGGTAAAAAAAATC
>CAYYKZ010000338.1:0-3420 GCA_964468455.1 uncultured Leptospirales bacterium
CCGGCACTTCTTCTTTTTGCTACAGCCTGCGACCTGGATGTTCCTGTAAGGGAAATGGTTGATGCCAGGACAGGGATTGAAGAAGGGTATAAATACAAGGCCGACAGGTACAGCCCTGAAGAGCTTAAGCAGGCGGAAACCGCACTCCTTAAAAGCCATGAATTTTTAAAAGATGAAAAGGCCGATGACGCGAAAAAATCCGCAGTTGAGGCAAAGGACCTTGCACAAAAGGCCCTTGAAAAAACACTCCCCCTCTATTCAGCAGATATGCTTGAAAGTGCTGACACTACACTGCTTGAAGCAGAAAAGCTTTTTGCAGAACGCTTTTCACCTGAAAATTTCAGCAGTGCCAAAGAAAATCTCTCCCTTGCAAAGGATGAGCATGGGAAGCCCGATTATAAAAAATCTATAGAGCTTTCATCATCTGCACTTGCCTTTGCTGAAGCAGCAAAAACCGAATCTTTAAAAAACAGTGCGGAAATAGAAAAGGATATAAACTCTCTTAAAACAAAGCTTGCTTCCTTAAAAGAAAGCCCCTTAAGCGATGCGGCAGGGGATGAAATAAGAGAGGCTGATGATAACCTGGTAAAAGCTGAAAAATACATAACTGAAAATGATTTACGTGAAACAGTTGCAGCGGCAGATGCAGCCAGGGAAAACATTACAGCTGCTGAGAGAATAATAGAAGCAAATACAATTTACGGCGATATAACAAGGCTCAGATCAGAAATCAACAAAGCCATTTCCGCAGAAAAAAATGACGCTATAAGAGCTGATCTGGACAAAGCATCCCTTGAACTTAACAGGGCCGAAACACTCATTGAGCAGCCCGATTTTCCTGCAGCCAGAACAGCTGTTGCTGAAGCTGAAAAACTTCTTGCAGGCTCACAAATCAAAGCAAAGGAGATTCTTCTGCAGGAAAGGATAAATACTGCCAGGGAGAATCTTAAGACTGCGGAAAACATGGACAAAGAATTCGCTCATGAAAAAAACCTTGCAATAGCCGCATCTCTGCTTATTGAAAGTGAAAATGAATTAAAAGCAGGCAGATACGATAAAAGTGAAGAAGCTCTTGATGAAGCTGAAACCATGATAGCAGCAATAAAAAATTCCATAGAAGTAGCAGCAAAAGAAAAGGAAGAACAGGTAAAAATTGCTGCTGAAGAAAATGAAAAAAGTGAAGAAACAGCAGAGGAAAAGGCAGCACCTGAAGAAAAGGTTTATGTGGTGCAGTGGCGCAAAAAGAACACAGACTGTTTATGGAGAATATCACTTAAAGTTTATAATGACGCAAGCTTCTGGCCTGCAATATACATAGCGAACAAGGAACAGATAAAAGACCCTGACCTTATTTTCCCCGGACAGAAATTCAGGATTCCGCCCAAACCGGAAAAACGACCTGAGTACAAACCTGAACGCGACAGTGAGGCTGTTAAACAGGATAATTGATGAGAACCCTTAAAACAGTAATAACACTTCTGATATTTTTAGTCAATGTCCCTCTTTTTTCGAGGGACATTGACTTAGACCGCATATACATAAATTCTTCATCATCCCTTTACAGGCAGATAACAGCATCCAAGGAGAAACTTTATAGTGAAATTTTCTCCATTCAGGCAGATACAGGTGTAATATTTGCAGACTGGACAGGTACAGGTAAACTCCTCTATATAAAGGAAACAGGCTCCTTAAATATCATCTACGAATATACAAGGGAAAGCGGCAAAAAAAGGGAACTTTACCGGTTCCGCGGAAATGTCACTACTGCAATGTTAAGCCCTGCAGGACATCTTCTTGCAGTTAAAATTCTATTCTATTCATCTGCCCGGCCTGTATCACAGAACATTTACATTAACACATCAACCGGCTCGGTAAAAAAAGAAAATTCAGATGCAATGTTCCGGGACATGACATTTTATCCTGGAAGCGATTCGCTCCTTATAAATGAAAGGGATGGGATATACCGTTTTTCACCATTTTCCGGTTCAAGAGAAAGGATAATACAGGAAAGAATTTACAAAGATATGGCAGATTACGGCCAGGTAATAACCGCTCACCTTTCACCGGACAGAACAAAAAAGGTAATCCTCTCCGGAGGGGGCGGAAGCTATAAGGCGCGGCTCTTTACAGATTCCGGGTCATTCAATATTTCCGGCGTGTCATCAAACCTGGATCTGCTATGGCTTGACAATAAACGATTTGTATTCCGTTCAGGTACTGCAGGGAGCTACAGTGTAAAAATTTACAATACAGACTCCGGCAGACAGCAGCACCTCTTAAAGGGGACTCTTAATCCCGATATCCACTATTCGCCTGAAGCAGGAATTTTAACATTCCTTGACAATCAGGTAATAAATATATTTTATGCAGATAATGGGCGGAAAATTCATACTGGCCTTGAAGGTGAGGTGGTTTACTTTTCACCAGACAGCAGCAGGTTTTCCTCTATTTATTCAGGGAAGCTCTGGATTACAAGTGTAAACATGCTTTTACGCCGGGGCCTTGAAATAAGAAGAAGAGCCCGGAAAACAGCCGCACTTTACCAGGATGCGCTTAAGAGCAGGGAAATTCATGAAAACAGCTACTCTGCTGAATACATTAAACTGAAAATTAAACTTTACAATGATATAGCTTCAGGGAAAAAATAAAAAGCAATGCTTAAAAAAATAAAATTATTGTTCCACCTTTACAGGTACAGGCTCAACAACGGCATCCCCTACAGGTACAGACACCTTAACAATGAAAAGATATATATACCGGAAACTGATGTAAGCGCAGATGAAATTCTCCCCCGGCCGAAGGAAAAGCCTAAAAAGAAAAAACCCTGGCTTAACCTTGTACTGTTTATAACAACCTTTATTACAACAACCCTTGCAGGTGCCCATTCCGGAAACACAACAGCGGAATTTTTAATAAGCGGCCTTCCTTATTCTGTAACCTTAATGCTTATACTCGGCACCCATGAAATGGGGCATTACCTGGCAGCAAAAAGATTCGGTGTAGATGCCACTCTCCCATTCTTTATACCATTCCCTTCAATAGTTGGCACAATGGGCGCTGTAATAAAAACCCGAACCCCCATACCCCACACAAAAGCACTCTTTTACATTGGAGTAATGGGGCCTATTCCCGGATTTGTTGTAAGTCTGGCAGCTTCAGTAATAGGGATATACCTTTCACAGGTGCAGCCCCTGCCTGAGTTAAGCGGGATGGGGCTTATTCCTATATTCGGGGACTCCCTTCTTTACGGCGCAATAGTTTATATTTTTCACGGCACAATACCTGCAGGACAGGATATTTTCCTTCACCCCCTTGCATGGGCAGGATGGATAGGATTCCTTGTAACCAGCCTTAATCTTATACCTATTGGACAGCTTGACGGAGGGCACATTCTTTACTCCCTCATCGGACGGAAGCAGG
>CAYYKZ010000339.1:0-1239 GCA_964468455.1 uncultured Leptospirales bacterium
CATATATAAAACAGTTATTACTACTGAAAATATTTAAGTTTCTAATACTTTGGTCTATACTCTGCAGCTTCAGGGCATAACATTTAAAGCATTTAATACTAACTATTTTTCAAAGAATAAGCACAGATAAAATAAAATTAAAGAGGTAATATATTGAAAATAACAATCGAAGAATCAGCTGAAAAATATATACTTAAAAAAAGTTCAGATATTACAGTTTATCTTGAATCAAACTTTTCTTCAGGGGGATGATGCCCCTCACGGCAGATTACAAGCCGGACCCCTGCGGTACGCAAGGGCAAGCCAGTTGATGATGTGATACACAAATATAAAGAATATAATTCCGGGCCAGTAAAAATATGGATATCTGACTCAATACAAACTGACAAGATTCCTGAATTAAAGATAGGTTTAAAAAATCTTTTTATATTTAATGAGCTTACTGTAAATGGGATTCCTTCACAGTTATGTGTTGACTAGTCTTTTTCGGCAGTTATTACCTGCGGTTTATTTTTAATTTAAGTTTTCTGATACGCCCGCCCTAAAACAGGCGTGCGTATCAGATTTAAAACGATGTATATATTATGAGTAACTTTACTGAACTGAATTTATTGCTGAAATAAATAATAAATTCTTAATTGAGACATGAAAAATACCGAAATATATATTAAAAAGGTATTATGTCACCTGTAATGAAGAAATTATTTACAACAACAAAACCGGTCGCAGATTATAAAGAGTCCCTTAAGCTGGCCAGAAAACTGTATAAAAAAAACAGGCTCCATGAAGCTATTGGAATTCTTCTGCGCTTAAAACATCATGGTTATGATCTTCCCCTCACCTCCCTCACCCTGGCAATGACATACGACAAAGTTGCATACCTTTCAGGTGATAAGGAATATGAGGACATGGCACTTGAGGAATATGATGAAATAATTAATTACACCGGTTCAAAAAAATATAGAAAAAAAGCAGTTAAGCTGCAGAATTCTCTTGCAAAAAGAATTTCACTACTAAATGAGAATGAGTATAAGGCGCAGAAAAAAGCAAAAGAGCTGCAGACAAGCAGCCCCAGATCAGCAAAATCCTGGTTTATGCTTGGAGCAAATTTTGCAGTAAGGAAGGACCCGTTTTTTGTTATCAATGCTTTTGAAAACGCCCTGCAACTTAACCCGGATTATATTCTTGCACTTTACAGGATAGGCTATATCTACCACCATAATCTTAATGATGTTGAAA
>CAYYKZ010000339.1:1251-3397 GCA_964468455.1 uncultured Leptospirales bacterium
TATCTCAGGGTGATTAAAATTGATCCATTTGAAGATACCACTGAATCTGAATCAATTAATATAAAGGCTGTTATTGAAACATGCAATGAATTGTCAAATATTTACATGGAAAAAAGGATGTTAAACAGGGTTCTTTCAGTTTGTGATTATACTTTAAAGTTTTACAATGAATACAGTGATATGTGCAGCAGTGAAAGCATTAAAAACATAATTGATAATTCCTACAAAGCTGCAAGAAGACTTGAAAAAGCTGATGCATTGAAAAAATATATTTCAGAGAAATATAAACTTGACTTTGACTCTATGCTCCGGGATCGTAGAATAGTATAAAATCCTGGAATTATAAAAATGTTCACAAAACCGCGTAAAGCCGCTACAATTGCAATAATAAAAAACCTGCACATCAAAGATGAAGCCTTTGAGGTTCTGCTCCTTAAAAGACATTCACAGGACCGTTTTTTACCCTCCTATTTTGTTTTCCCCGGCGGTGCCATTGATGAACAGGACAGGCTGCTGGAAGATTTATGGGCAGATTCAGATAGTGAAGTAAATGCCAAATATGAATTCGACGTTTTCCTTTACAAGATGGGGGCCATAAGAGAAACCTTTGAAGAATCGGGATTTCTGCTTGCCAGAGATAGTTCCGGTGATTTTGTCCGTATACAGAAGGATAAAGAGATATTTAAATTTACCGGATACAGAAAAATGGTTTATCAAAACAGCATATCCTTTTACGACATGCTTAAAAAGGAAAAATTAATACCGGCATTTGACGCAATACATTACTTATCCAGATGGATTACGCCTGTATATTCCCCAATCAGGTATGATACAAGATTTTTTGCAGCATCTGCCCCTGATAATCAGCATATAGGCCACGACGGGATTGAACTTGTTGAGACCAGATGGCTGACTCCGGGTGAAGCTCTTACACGATACAGAAAAAATGAAATAAAAATGGTAATGCCCACTGTAAGCACTCTGGAGTTTTTCAGTAAATTTAAGTCCACTGCAGATATTATCCGGCACGTGTCTGAGAATGGCGGCATTAATTAAATAAGGAAATCAGGCAATCTATTCTGTTAATTCTCCTGCAAGATTTTTCTGAAACAGAGAGCATGCCTCTTCTCTGTCGCTATAACGTCCCAGGAGATACATCATTTTGGTAACAGCAGCTTCAGTTGTCATATCACCGCCGCTGATTACACCTGCATCTAAAAGACCAAGTCCTGTTTTATAACGTTTCATATGTACATTCCCGGAAAGGCACTGTGTAATATTGGCTACCACAATTCCTTTTTTTACACCTTCAGCAACAGGCTTAATAAACCACTCATCTTCAGGCGCGTTACCTGAACCGTAGGTTTCTATAAGAAGCCCCTTTAAGCCGGGGATATTTACAACGGATTCAACCGATTCAGGAGTAATTCCGGGGAAAAGTTTAAGAATAAATACATTTCTTTCCGGAACATAAAGTTCATCAGGGAATCCGGGTTTGTTCACTGCAGATCTACGCAAAGCCCCGTGATTGTAGATTATATCAATTCCTGCTTCTGCCAGAGCCGGATAATTGGGAGATTCAAAGGCGTTGAAATTATCAGCACTCCTTTTGGTGGTACGGTTCCCACGGTAAAGCCTGTTTTCAAAATAAATACAGACTTCCGGAATTATAGGAATACCATCTTTACCTGCTGCTGCAATCTCAATAGCAGTGATAAGGTTTTCCCTGCCGTCTGTTCTCAGTGTATTTATCGGGAGCTGTGATCCTGTAAAAATAACAGGTTTATTGAGGCCTGCTAAAATGAAACCGAGAGCAGAAGCTGAATAAGACATGGTATCTGTTCCGTGAAGAACTACAAAACCGTCATAGCCGGAATAATTATCAATAATAATTCCGGCTATCTTAAGCCATGAATCCGGGGTTATTTTTGAGGAATCAATCGGATCTTCAAATTCTATTACATCTACCTCGGCACAAAGCCTTTTTAGTTCAGGAACCTCGTCTCTTATATTCTGAAAATTTACCGGCTGATATGCACCAGTGTCACGATCGATTGCCATACCGATAGTGCCGCCGGTATAGATGATGAGCACTGATTTTTCTTTATCAGCCATATTATTATCAGGCAATACCCAGGTAAGCTTT
>CAYYKZ010000340.1:0-3397 GCA_964468455.1 uncultured Leptospirales bacterium
GAAAGAAAAAAATCAGGCAGAAGATCCGGACAGATACATAAATGTGGAGCTTGAGCACCTGAGAGCTGACGGCACAATAATTCCGGTTGAGGTTACAGTTTCTTTCTTAAGAGATGAAACAGGTGAAGCAGTCGGTATAGTCGGCATAACCCGTGACATTTCAGAAAGAAAAAAAACAGAAGAAGAAAACAACAAAATTCAGGAGCAGCTTTTGCAGGCACAGAAAATGGAAGCAATAGGTACCCTTGTAGGAGGAATTGCTCACGATTTCAACAATATTCTTGGCGGTATTATAGGGAGTTTTGATCTTATTTCAAGACTTCTTGAAGAAGGGAGCTCCGATAATACAAAAAAAATTAAGCAATACCTGAGTATCGGCATGGAATCATCGCTCCGTTCCGCGGAGTTAATTAAACAGCTCCTTGCACTATCAAGAAAGCATGAAATATCGCTTTCACCTTTAGATATTAATGATTCCCTGAATCATGTTGTAGAAATATGCAAAAGCAGTTTCTCTAAATCAGTTGAAATTGATTTCATTAAATCTGATATCCCCCTTGTAATCATGGGTGACATGGTTCAGATAGAGCAGGTACTGTTAAACCTCTGTATAAACGGTGCCCATGCAATGACCATCATGGTTCCTCCAGGAGAAAGAGAAGGCGGGATACTTAAATTAAAAGCTGCTGAAGTGCAGTGTGACTCAATTATGAAAGAATTATATCCGGAAACAGACTCCTCAACTGATTCCTGGGTTAAAATAGAAATTTCTGATACCGGTGTAGGAATTAATCCTGAGGATCTGAACAGAATATTTGAACCCTTTTTTACTACAAAAAATCTGGAACAGGGATCCGGACTTGGACTTGCCATTTCATATAACATAATACGCCAGCATAAAGGGATAATACATGCCTACTCTGAACCGGGAACCGGAACAGTTTTTTCAATATATCTGCCGCTTTACAGGAATCTGGAAAAAATAGATTTACCTTCTAATATTAATTGTGAAATTGAAAAAGGGAGCGGCACAATACTTGTAATCGATGATGAGCCGGTAATGCTGAGTATCGGGAAAGGGGTTCTGGAGGAATGCGGTTATAATGTGCTCACAGCTTCAGCCGGAATTGAAGGAATAGATATTTACAGAAATAATTATCCGGATATAGCTGCTGTTTTAATGGATCTTTCAATGCCGGGCATGTCAGGGCTTGAAGTGTTCCTTGAACTGAAAAAAATTAACAGCAATGTAAAGGTGCTTCTGGCATCAGGCATGCTTACTCCTGATTCTCTGGATAAAGCGGAAAAATCAGGGATCAAGGGCACTGTAAACAAGCCCTATCTTGCCCATGAACTATCAGTCAAAATTAAGGAAATACTCTTAAGCTGAAATTTTTCCATACATCAGATTAACAAAAACTTAAAAAAATATTAACCGGGGAGACTGGAATGATAAATCTTGTAATTGTAGTATCTTTACTTGTAGGGCTTTCGTTTCTCTGTTCTTTACTGGAGTCAGTAATCCTTTCAATTAGAAGGCCCTTTATTCAGACACTTATTGATGGAGATAAAAAGTCGGGCCTGCTGCTAAAAAAAATGAAGGATAATATTGATGAGCCGATTGCGGCTATTTTAACATTAAATACAATTTCCCATACCATGGGTGCAGCTGTATCAGGAGCTATTGCTGCTGAACTTTTCGGATCAAAGTGGATGGGGGTTTTCTCCGCTGTTTTAACACTCCTTATTCTTGTATTATCTGAAATTATTCCCAAAACTCTTGGAGCCAGGTACTGGAAAAATCTAAGCCATGTGAGCGCATTTATTCTCCGTGTGATGATTATAATACTCAAGCCTCTCATTATACCCATGAATTATCTTTCAAGACTTATCACAAAAGAGGATCACGGAGACAGAGTAAGTAAGGCGGAACTGTTTAATTATATAAGAATAGGATATGATCAGGGAGTTATTGATCCTGATGAATTTAAAATAATAGAAAATCTTTTAAAATTAAGAAATATCCGTATCAGGGATATCATGACCCCGCGGACAGTTGTTGAAAGCATAGAACCCGGATTAAAGGTTAAAGACCTTAAAGATAGAATACTGAGTCTGCAATTCTCCAGAATACCTGTTTACAATAGCAAAAAAAACCGCATTCAAGGCTTTGTACTGAGAAGAGAAGTAATGGATTATATTAAAAAAAATAAATTAAACAAATCATTAAGTACCATCAGCACAAAGCCCGTTTTTCTTCCCGATTCTCTGTCAATACTGGAGCTCATGAATTTTTTTGCAGAAAAAGGTCTGCATATGATATTTGTTATCAACGAGTATGGAGACTATACTGGTCTTGTCACTATTGAGGATGCACTGGAAACACTGCTGGGGGTTGAAATTGTTGACGAATACGACCAGGTAACAGACATGCAGGCTCTGGCATATAAAAAGATGGCTCTTAATCTGCGGGGAAAAAAGAATAACACTGAAAAGTAAATCGTGAATATTTAAATTCACGGCCTTACCTGAATTTAATACATTCTCCGCTTGGAAAAACCTGTGCCAATAACATTAAAAGTGTTTTCTACAATAAATATTGCATTTTCATCTGTGGAGAAAACAACCTCCTCCAGAGGTTTCAGCATAATATTGTTTGTGATAGCCATAATTATATTTTTATCTTTTCCGGAATAAGCCCCGCTCCCTCTAAGAAATGTCGCTCCAAGCCTTAATCTTTCCATCATCTCCTTTGCAATAAGCTGATTATAATCTGAGATAATCATTACAATTTTTCTCTGGTTAAAAAGCGCAAGAGTATATTCCAGCACAACTGCCATAATAAAAACAAGTATAAGGGAAACAATAATAAGATCTATTTCAAGGACAAAAAGAGCCATGCCGAAAAGGAAAAAGTTAAAGAAGAAGTAAACCTTACCTATTCCAAGATTAAACTTCTGATTCATGATTACAGCAATAACATCAAGGCCGCCGTTAGACCCGAGAGACCGTAGAACAATACCGCTACCGAAACCGCAAATTCCTCCTGCAAGAATTGCCGCGTAGAGCTGATTCTGAACCTCAAAATTAAAATCAAAAATTTCGTAGGAAATAGTCAGAACAATCATAGCGTAAAAACTGTAGAATACAAATCTTTTACTTAAAAAAAACCAGCCCATAATAAAAAGAGGTATATTTAAAAGAAAATACCATATACCGGCAGATGTAAAAGGAAAAACATAGTATATCAGTACTCCCATTCCAAAGAGACCGCCTGGAACAAAATTATGATGTACAACTACACCTTTAAGGCCTACTGCAAATACTACAGACCCGATTGTTATAACAAGAAGGTTCCACCAGATTGTGTATTTATAATTTTCCAGAGACATTTAAA
>CAYYKZ010000341.1:0-3394 GCA_964468455.1 uncultured Leptospirales bacterium
GATTATTCTTCATAAGGTCAAAAAGAGAATAGTCAGGAAAAAAAGAATTGGAATCATCCCTGGACAATCCAAAAGTTGTCTGAGTTAAATCATTTGTACCAAAACTGAAGAAATCTGCATATTCGGCAATACTTCCTGCTGATAAAGCAGCAGCCGGAAGTTCTATCATTGTTCCTACATGATAAGAAATGTCATGTAAACCATATTCCTTCAGGACTTCATCCTTTATATCCCTTATTCCCTTTACTTCTGTTCCTTCGATTTTTTTACCATTTCTGATAAATTTCAATTCCTGATCACTCATAACTATAGGTATCATTATTTCGGGATTAACTCTGACCCCTTCTTTTTTCAGCATACAGGCTGCTTCAAATATGGCACGACATTGCATCTCATATATCTCAGGGTATGTAACTGCAACACGACACCCTCTATGACCCAGCATCGGGTTCATTTCTTCAAGTTCCTCACATCTTGACCTTATATCTGCAGCCTTAATACTTTTCTTTTTAGACTGCATATATTTAATAAATTCAGCCATACTCTGCTCAGATCTGGGGAGGAATTCATGAAGCGGCGCATCAAGTAATCTAATGGTAACAGGTTTTCCAGCCATTGTTTTGAATAAATCGTAAAAATCAGATCTCTGCATGGGCTCAAGAGCATCAATAGCTTTAAGCCTTTCTTTTTTATCTTCAGCTAGAATCATCTCCCTGAATTTCATGATACGTTTTTCATTGAAAAACATATGTTCAGTTCGGCACAGACCAATCCCTTCAGCATTAAACTCTTTTGCGACAAGAGCATCTCTTCCCTGATCTGCGTTTGCTCTTACGTTAAAATCCTCTATATGAGTATCAACTATTGCCAGAAAATCAAGCAGACCGTTTTTCTTAAAATCAGGTTCAATCAAACCCACTTTACCCAGATATAAGGTAGGGTCTTCATAATAAGGAACATTTATAGAAATATAATCACCTTCTTTTACGGTTTTACCTGCAAGAGTAAAACTATTCCCTTTTATTTTCATTTCCGGCTGTACCATAGCTACCTTACCAAGACTCCTGGCAACAACAGGGGCATGAGATGAAAATCCTCCCTCTGTAGTGACAACACCCTGTGCTACTTCAATAGCCTTAACATCTTCAGCATATGAAGATGTTAGAATCAGAATAAGGTTTGTATCTCCTCCCTTCATAATGGCCTTTTTATATTCTTCAAGGAGTTTTGGTGTTGAGAAAAATACGCGACCTATCGCCGCTCCGGTAGAACCAGCTATTCCGCCCTTTATGGTTTTAATGTTTTTAACAGTTCGCGGATCGATTACAGGGTGAAGTAACTCATTCAACTGTCCCGGTTTGATGTTTTCAATTAAAAATTCATTAGTAATCTTTTTAGAGGCATTGAGATCAAGGAGAGTTTTGATTTGTGCTTGTGTCGACTTTTCATCAACCTCTCTCTGTTCTACCAGCCAGAAGTCTCCTTCTTCAATAGTAAATTTGATATTGCGTATTTCTTTGAAATTTTCTTCAATTTTTTTTGCTATTTGAGTAAATTTCTCATAGTATTTTTTATCAATATTTTTAATATCCTTTGACTTACCAAGAGACAAATCAAATTCATTTTTCATAAAATCACCCTGGATAACAGGGTCACCGGTTACGATATCACGGGTATAATATCCTCCGGAATATGAAGCATCACCAAAATTACCATATACCATAGTTTGAATCATTATTGATAAAGAATTATCAACGTCAATATCAGAATCACAATATGCTTCAGATGCTTTTTTCATAATAAAAATCAATTGATCATATACATCATCACTATAGCCTTCTCCAAAAGACTCTTTATATGATTCAATTGCACTCTTTATCTGGGCAACAGAAGGTTTCTTCCCAAGAT
Source organism: uncultured Leptospirales bacterium (assembly GCA_964468455.1). Taxonomy (GTDB): domain Bacteria; phylum Spirochaetota; class UBA4802; order UBA4802; family UBA5550; genus JBBAGC01. Next base: position 1,909 of record CAYYKZ010000341.1, read on the forward strand.
TCCCCTCAATTTTTTTTATTTCCTCATCCGTAAATTCAAAAAGCTTTTTCCCGATATTTCTCATGAGAAAAAGGTATTCTCCATAAGCAAAATCTATTCCGGTGAAAGCACCAAATGCTTCAACTGTCTCATTGTTCATCCCGATATTATGAATTGACGGGAAATAAGGAACGTTAAGATCCGAACTTAAAACCATTTTAAGCATTAAAGGTTTTTTATTATCACCGAATTTCTTTTTGGTTTCTTTTTCAAGCTGCCCTATATAAGCCTGAATAGTTTCCTTTATATTAGTTTGAGGAAGTTTAACAGTCAGATCTGAAGTAATGATAAAACCAGGTGCAATTGGAAGCCCCATACTCGCAAGATCAACAGCCCGCCTGCCTCTGATTCCAAGCTTTGAAGAAATTTTTGAATTAACTTCCTTAAGATCTTTATTAAAATAAATTATATTATCCATACCAATCCTCGTTATTTAAATTTTTTTATATTAGAATAAATTCAACACACGGCCAATACCAAGCTTCAAAAATTGTTCGAATCTTGGACTTGCCCCTTCATAAAGATATTTCTGAAGTTTTGATACTCCCAGGATTTCTTCTCCGGAAACCTGAAAAAAGATAGTATCGCCATGTTTTACTTTACCCCATTTAAATAGTGAATTAATATCATTTATAACTTCACCTTCAAACATAATGTGAACTGTAAGTTCCGGATATTTTGTATGATAACTTTCGACTATTTTCTTCCAGGCTTCAACATTTCCATTATGAAACAGTTCATTTGACACCTGAACACCATATTTAGGAGTTATTTTCCTTTTTTTGGAAGATGAATGATCTGTAGCTCTTCTCTCTGGAGATTTCGCAGGTTCCGGAGTACGAGGAACTACAGAGTGGTCAATAAACTCTTTATGAACAAAAACATCTTTACCTGAAATCATTTCCTTGAGTGTCTGAATTGCTGATTGCTCAATTTTTTTATCATCGTCCTTCAAATATTTAACATATATAACAACAAGCTGATCTTTGAAAATTTCCCTAACCCTATCCCAGCTGTCAGGATTTTTCGGATTAATAACAAATCGTTTTCCATCAGGGGAAAAATAAACAATAGTTAATTCAAGTGCTGTCCATTTAGCAGTTTCAGAAATAAGTTTTTCAAAATCCGAAACTGACGCAGGTATACTCAATGAGCCATGACTATATTCAAATTTGTCCCTTAAAACAGCTCCAATTATAGGTAGAATCTGATCCTGATGAATATCTTCATCATCAATCAAATCATTGATGTAATCAGCAATATTAACCCTTGAATCAATCTCATCAACCGCATCAGTAACCTTATAAAAATGACGTAATGCCTTATTAAAGGATGTTTTAGATGCAAGTGAATAATAAACAGTTTCCATATTAGACTCTCCTGTTAAGTTATAATACCATATAGTTATAGTGCATAATTTTAGAAATTATTTCAAGCATTTAATCTT
>CAYYKZ010000342.1:0-3385 GCA_964468455.1 uncultured Leptospirales bacterium
ATTGAAGACTTGATGTAACATCTTTTATTATTACAGGGATCCTGTTTTTTGCCAGCGTACCGTCCGGAGCAATGGAGTTGAGAAAAACAGTTTCATATGAAGAAAGCTCCTCCCCCTTTTCCCTGAGCACCTGCACCTGAAGAGGATTTCTGTTGATTATGTCAATATAGCCTTTTTCAAATAGATCCATGACAATCAATGTAATAGCCTTGGAAGGGCGGTTCAGAAAAACAGCTGTTTCAACAGGATTAAGGTTTTCAATAGTCTCTCCTGTTCTGAATGTTTCAATCTGGATTTCAGGGGCAATATATTCCGGCTTCTTCTCAAATTTTTTGTCTATTGCAGGATGGAAGCGCAGAATCTTTACAACCAGAGCAAGAATTGCAGTGAGTATATAGCGCAGAACCCTGAATGGGACAAGCATGGCGTTTAAGCTGAAAATCCACCCTGAGTTTAAACTTATCTTTTTTCTTCCTGAGGGGAAGAATATCTTTGAAAAGAAGTCAATTTTACTGATTTTTGAAATTATAAGAAGAGGTACACCCAGCACAGCTATCTGCATCAGAAGAAAGGGGAAATTAGCCACATACATTATAATAATAATTGTAATAGCAATACCTAAAAGTGAAAGAAGCATATCCCAATGGGCCGGGGAGAGATTCCCTTTAAATAAATCATTCAGAATTATTGTTATAGAATCAACCGGGCCGGGATTTACAGAACTGTAGGGAGCAAGGAACTGCATTTTTATATCAGGGAAATAGTTTTTGCTCCATTTTTCAGATACCCCGTTAAAATTAACCGGACCCATTGGAGCTTTTTTGTCTGAAGGAGTGTATTCCCATCTGCTGAACCGGTCTTTTCCTTCAAGGGTGACTGTGAAGGTCTGTAGCGGTTCACCCTGAACTGTTTTATCAGGACTGAATGGCTGGCTAATGTTTATAAGTATTACAGGAGCGGGTTGTGACAGGTGAAATCCCTGCCAGTAATGATTAAGGCTGAACCTGTTATTAGCGAGGCTTTTATCCATGTCCATGCTGCCGTATATGTCATCAGCAGGTTTTATCATAAATGCAAGGCTTTCACCAGTTTTTACAGGTCTGGATGTTATAATGTCATACTTCCCGTATTCTATTTCACCGTCTTTATTTATTGTATGACGCAGTTTTGCTGATACAGCCCTTTCCCCCTGAAGGAGTTTATATGTTCTGCTGTCGTAAACTTTTACTTCGCCTTCCGGAAATCCTTCATCAGATCTGATAATCTCCCTGTATATATTCCGCTCACCATTTTCATTGATTACTATGAAAATTATGGAGCTGTGTCTTATTGATGATATATATGCCGGGTCCGCCTTTATATCAATGTAGGCAGATGCTGATTCAATTGTGTATTCCCCTTTTTCTGTAATGTCACCAGCTGAAAAGGTGTTGAGAGTATAGGTTCCCCCCTCTGCGCCTGATTCCCTGTATTTTGCAGGAAAGAAAAATGAGATTTCCTGTTTGTATCTGGGTGATAGGCTGCTTTTTTCAGCATGTATGGAAAGGTAGTTTTTACCTTTCCAGTTTGAGGGGTAGTAGATCCATCTGTCATTTTTATTTATTACATCACTGTTTGCCACAAGTCCTGATCTGTTAACCAGATCGTCCTTAATCTGTTCCGCTTTTTTGTAATGCTTCGGAATTTCAATTGGTGTAATTACCTGTATTGTCTGTTTTTTTATGGGCAGATCCCATTGTACAGCAGGAAAGTAGAATGATGAGTATTTCTCGTTTTTGTATTCAGTGGGGGTTGTGAAGTCTGAATCGGCCCTGTACCTTATATTTACTGTATAGACCTGGCCTGGTGCTGTGTTAAGATTAAACAGAGCAGCATAGTAGCCGCCGCCGTTGCTGTTCATTGTTACATTGAACTTTTTATCCCCATGGGTTCCCCATGATTCTATCATTGTTACAGGCTCGGTAAATCGGCCTATTGACCGTATTCTGTCGCGGCTTTCATGTTCTGTAAATGTTATGGAATAGAGTATTTCAAGTCTTCCGCTCTGGAGAATGGTAACATGAAATTTTGTATCCTCCAGTGTTACCGGAGCAGCATAGAGCTTTGCAGGAATAAACATAACTGAGGAAATTGAAAGAGCAATCAGTAAAAGCGTAAGTTTTTTAATCATAAAACTACTCCGGGTTAAAGCAGGATAATTATTCCGGCATGATATATCCAGGCATATTTTAAAAAATATCCATTGAATAGCCAGGCATTGTAAAATGCTTGTTATTTTAAGAATTTAAAACAATAGGAAAAAATAATCAAGGGTTTTTAATAATTTACTGAATACTTTTTTTATTGATTATTATAGGCATTTATGCTTTACCTTTATCTGCGAGGAAAGGAATTTACCCGGTATTGTAATTATTTATTTTCAAGAGGTTGCCAGATGATACACAGGCCCAGAAGACTCAGAGGGAACAGCATTATTAGAGACCTGTCTGCTCAGGTCAATCCTGACAGCACCCGGCTTATTATGCCCTATTTTGTTCTTGAAGGTGAGGGTAAACGTGAACCTGTTCCTTCCATGCCGGGAATTGACAGGGTTTCAAAAGATAACCTTGTAAAGGATATAAAAGATGATATTGCAGCAGGTGTGCGCACTATTCTGCTCTTTGGAATACCCGATTTCAAGGACAGCGCGGGATCTGAGGCTTATTCTGAAAACGGGATTGTGCAGCAGGCTGTGAGATTGATAAAAAGAGAATTTGGTGAATCAATCCTTATAATAACAGATGTATGCCTATGTGAGTTTACAGATCATGGCCATTGCGGCCTTGTTGAAGAGGGGAATGTGCTTAATGATGCCACACTTGAACTGCTTGCACGCACAGCTGTAAGTCATGCTGAAGCAGGGGCGGATATTGTGGCGCCATCTGACATGATGGACGGAAGGGTGAAGGCAATAAGGGATGCCCTGGATAAAAAGGGGTATGTGAATACACCTGTAATGTCCTACTCTGCCAAGTATTGTTCCGCCTTTTACGGCCCCTTCAGGGATGCCGCAGGGAGCGCTCCCCAGTTCGGTGACAGGCAGACATACCAGATGGACCCCAGAAACGGCTCTGAGGCTGAAAGGGAGGTGCTCCTTGACATTGAAGAGGGGGCTGATATAGTAATGGTTAAGCCTGCGCTTTCATATATGGATATTATAGGGAGAGTAAGGGGAATTACATCTATCCCGCTATGCGTATATAATGTGAGCGGTGAATACTCCATGGTTAAGGCTGCAGCTGAAAAGGGGTTTATTGATGAGGAGAGGGTTGTAAGGGAGATAATGACTTCATTTTTCAGGGCAGGGGCGGATATGGTTATTTCCTACCATACACGCGATGTGCTT
>CAYYKZ010000343.1:0-1276 GCA_964468455.1 uncultured Leptospirales bacterium
CTCATGCATCGCTCGTGCCGCCATCATCATTAAAAGGCCAATTCTCCTGGGACCAAAGTAGTTACCCATGTTGTCTGTCATTTTGTATCCTGAGCAGTGGATAAATTTTACTTCAGGGAATTGTGCAGATATTTCAGCAATGTAATCCATGTATCCGAAACTTGTTGCTGCAATAATTGTGGCTCCCTGATCTATCATGCTTCTTACAACGTCTTTTACTTCCGCACCTTCAGGAACAGATTCTTTGTAAATTGTTTTAATCCCTGTTTCCTTCTCAACCATAAGCCTTCCCTGCTCGTGAGCGTAGGTCCAGCCGCCGTCACCAATGGGGCCCACATAAATAAAGCCCATAATAACATCTTTACCGTCAGCGGTTTTGCTCTCTTTTTTCCCGCAGCCGCCGAAAATCATAAGTGAAGCAAGAAGTAAAACTGAAATGACTGTAATCTTTTTCATTCTATTTACCCTTAATAAATTTTTTTATATAATACAATCAGGTTATTCCCTGAAATGTATAGTATTCAGATCCATACTCTCTATTATGGCAAGGGATTCAACCCGCATTCCTTTTTCCCTTAGAAGCTTTCCGCCATCCTGAAATCCCTTTTCTATAACTATTCCTATTCCGGCAATTTCAGCTCCTGCCTGATTAACAATATTAATCAGCGCCTCTGAAGCACTTCCATGAGCAAGAAAATCATCAATAATAAGCACCCTGTCAGATGATGTCAGAAACTGTGAAGAAACAAATATATCATAGTCCTTGTTTTTAGTAAAAGAGTGTACTCTGGATGTCCACGCCCCCTTTGAAAGGGTCGAAGGTATGCTTTTTTTTGCAAAAACCACAGGTACACCAAGCCTGAGGCCGGTCATAACAGCGGGTGCAATTCCGGATGATTCAATGGTGAGTATTCTTGTAATTCTTTCCAGGGCAAAGATTTTTACAAATTCTTCAGCAATACTATGTGTAAGCTCAGGGTCTATCTGATGATTAAGAAATGAATCAACTTTTAATATTTCCGGTGATACAATTATGCCGGAATCGATAATTCTTTTTTTTAGCAGTTCCATGTTTAACCTGAATTATTTTTTACTTAACAAGCGTTCCGGCTTTAGAAAAAGTGTTTATCAGAATAATTATATATTCATAAGTAAGAATATATAATCAAAACTACAAATTCAGGGATTAATGTCAATTATTAATAGAAGCTTCAATGGACTTTTTAATGTCAGCAGTAGTATTATAGGGGTCACTGAATTCCTCAGTACGGGGAAT
>CAYYKZ010000343.1:1286-3384 GCA_964468455.1 uncultured Leptospirales bacterium
TTTGACAAAGAAATTTGTATATCTAAAGATTCAAGAATTTTTATTCTATTTAATGAAGAGATTAATCAACTGAAGCAGTTTAAGAACTCTATCCCTTTATTTCAAGGTGAACAACAGTCGCTCCCCAGTTCCAGGAATCATCATTGAATGAAATAACAGAGGGATGATTTTTAAGTATGTCATAAAGGTCTTTCTTTTTTTTTGATTTACCTTTGCCGTGAATAATACGTACTTTTTTCAGTTTTTTTTCAATCGATTTTTTGAGATAAAATTTAACAACCTTTTCAGTGTCAGCCGGATGAAAGTGGTGCAGGTCTATTTCATCACCTGTTTCAGGGAAGGGGACTTCATCTTCCTCCGAATGGAGTTTATTTCTTTCAGCAGAAGCCTTTTTTGACCAGGCTGATTCCCTGTCTCTTTCAAGTTTTGAATAGATACACCCGCAGTAATTCTGTCTGTAGAACCCGTATTTTTCAGAGAGGAGAGCGGATTTTTTAAAGCCGTCATTTTTTTTAAAGTCTGCTTTAAGAAAATCTATATGATATATAGAAGATAAGTCGCTTCCGGCTTTATTTATTTTATCAGCAATTTTGTGAGGGCTTATAGATAGGGTAGTGCAGATTATGTCAAAACCCATTTTTTTCCCGGCCTGGAAGGTTCTTTCAAGTCTGTACCTGTAGCAGATCCAGCATCTTTCAGATTTTTCACCGGAAAACCTGAATTCTCTTACAGCCGTAACCCAGTTTTTAGGGTGTTCTTCTTCAACAATCAGTTCAAAGCCTTTCTCGTTGCTGAAACGTACTATTTCATCAAGCCGCTTTGAATACTCCTGAGCAGGCATAATATTTGGGTTAAAGAAATAAACAGTAACATCAAACTCTTCACTGAGCTTATCGTAGACATATGCCATGCATGGTGCACAGCATGTGTGAAGAAGTAATTTTTTTCGGATCACTTCTATTTGAGATATTTATTCAGAAAGTCTGAAACCTCTTTTGCCTTTTCCGGCTCCGCCTTGCTGTCCAGCCACAAAAGGAATTTGGGTTTTACTTCGTTTCTGGTTAATGGGCAATACTCATGATGAAGAACATATTTGGTAATATGATATTTAACAGCTTCAAAAATATCTTCAGCTTTGCAGAGATTTTCAGGTTTAGACCCGATTATGTCGCAAATTTTAATGATAATATCATGCTTATCTATTTCTCTCAATTCATCTTTATAACAATTTGAATAGATTTCGTTACACAGGCTCATTTCATCTTCAAGTACCGGAATGTATGCCTTAGATTTTTTGTTTCCCATTTAATTTCCTCCCGGAACCTGTAGTTTGTATTCTACATGATTCATTCAGATGTATTATATTCCTTAATAATATTTTATAAAATAACCTTTCAGGAGTCAAATTTTTTGTAAAAAAATCGCCAAAAAATATCATTTTGTACAAAAAAAAGTTCGGATTTATAAGAATCATATTTTACAGCTCTCTGCCGCTAAAGGCGGCTGGGAGCTGTAAACGTTATTTTTTTAATAAATTTTAAGTAATTACTATTTTTGTACAATCATGTTTTATATGCAAAAGTTCGGGTTTGTCAGTTTATCTTCATTATAAGAACTGTCACATCTGTATCAGGATGGGACTTGTTCATAAATTTTTCATAAATCTTTTTAAGATTAAAAGCTATTTCAGAAGGGTGCTTTCCTCTTGCCTCCCTTATTGCTCCGCGAAGTCTTAAAAGTCCAAAGGGTGTTCCTTCATTATCTCTTGAGTTAATTAATGATTTTGAATAAATAACACAAATATCTCCGCTTTTCAGTTCTGTTCTTCCCTGGCCGAAATCTGACATGGGATCATACCCTAGAGGCGAACCTGCAGTATCAAGGGTATCAAAGTCGTTTTTATCAATGCGGAAAACCTCCATGGGAGGAAACCCTGCATTTGTGTAAAAAATCCGTTTAGCCTCAGCATCATAGTAGGAGTAAAATGCAGTGACAAGTTCTCCTGAACCTGCAGTATATTCGTTTAAAACCAGGTTTATCCGATGGCAAAAGAGTCGGAAAAGATGGGCCTCTACGCCGTGGCCCTGACATCACCCTC
>CAYYKZ010000344.1:0-3365 GCA_964468455.1 uncultured Leptospirales bacterium
GGTGTGAAGGCGGATAATGTTCCTGTAATAATGAAAAGCCCCAATAGATACATTTTTGATGATGTACTTCTCCATCAATATAATATTAATCAAAAATTAATCCCCTCTCGTTCCATTGTTCTGAATAAGTCGGAAAGTACAATAATAGCAGACTGGAAAAAAATAAAGAAAAAAGGTTTTTTTACCTATAATTTATTTGAAAACCACGGCAGTATAATGATGATTGTTGACTTTGAAACAGGAATTATTGTAGATGCAAACAGGGCAGCACATACGTTTTACGGTTACTCTCACCTTATAGATAAGAATATTGCAGAACTAAGCATACTTTCACCTGCTGAGATTCGTGATGCTTCAATCAGGGCAGCCAGGTTAAGGCAGAATCGTTATGCCACAAAGCATGTGCTTGCAGATAAAAGCATAAAAGATATTGAGGTGGACATCTATCCTGTGGAAATAGATGGGCGCACTTTTCTGTTCGGTGTTATAAATGATATTACTGAAAAACTGAAATCTGAAAAGGCTTTAAACAGCAGAAACAGGCTTATTATAATCAGTATTATTTCCGGTTTTCTTGTTTTGTCTGTATATACTTTTTTTCTTATTGGAAACATCAGAAAGCGCAAAAAATCTGAAGAGAAAATCAAAGCTCTCCTTGGGGAAAAGGAACTTCTCCTTAGAGAGGTTCATCACAGAATAAAAAATAATATGAATACAATAAAGGGGCTTCTTACGCTGCAGATACTTTCACAGGAAAATTCCGCTGCAGAAGAATCTTTAAAAAGTGCAGAAAGCCGTGTAAACAGTATGATAATGCTCTATGACAGGCTATACTGCACGGATAACTACAGAGAACTATCTGTAAAGGATTACCTGGAACCTTTAGCAGAGGAGATTGTGGGGAGTTTCCCGGGAAGCGGCAGGATTAAACTTGAAACAATAATTGATGATTTAATTTTAAATGTTAAAATTCTTACCCCTCTTGGTATAATAGTAAATGAATTAATTACCAATATAATGAAATATGCCTTTAATGGAATGGAGTCGGGGGCAATTTCCCTTTCCGCAGAATTAAAAGGGAGGAGGGCACAGGTTACAATCCGTGATAACGGTGTGGGGATTCCTGAATCTGTTGATTTCGGCAGTTCATCCGGTTTCGGCCTTGACCTTGTAAAAATGCTGACAGAACAAATTGGCGCATCCATCTATATAGATCGCAGCAGCGGTACCATATTTGTAATTGAATTTGATGTATAAATAAAATTATAAATAAGTTTAATAATTGTCTTTTGAAAAATGGCATTATCTTAGTTCTTATGTGGAATGATTATATTTGCAGAAAAATTTATATATGGTTGATTAAATGATTTTTATTGATCTTATTTATAATCTCGCTCTTCTGACATCGCTTAGTGTGGTGTCTATATTTATTATAGATAAATGGAAAAACAGATTGTCCGGCACTATACTGCAGGGGGTTCTATTTGGAGGCATAGCATTGATTGGTATGCTGCATCCTTTCAATATTGGTCCGGGACTCATTTTTGACGGCCGTTCAGTTGTTGTGAGCTTATGCAGTCTCTTTTTCGGACCGGTTTCAGGAACTATTGCTTTTATAATGGCCGCTTCATTGAGAATTTATCAGGGCGGAGCTGGTGCTTTTACCGGGATTCTTGTTCTTCTCGTATCTACCCTTATTGGCCTTATATTTTATTACAGAGTAACTGTGAAGGATAAGGACATTTCCGTTTTAAATCTTCTGGGTATTGGAATAGCTGTGCATATTGCTATGATTCTGCTCATGTTTACACTCCCAGGGAATATCGCATTTTCTGTTGTAAAGAAAATAGCATTTCCTGTTATGCTGATATTTCCGGCTGCGACTGTTCTAATAGGCCGAATAATATATGATCACTTTTCCCGAAATAAATATATGGATGCTTTTAATATAAGTGAGAGTCATCTGTATACACTTGTGCAGACAATACCTGATCTTGTATGGCTTAAAGATAAAAATGGGGTTTACCTTGCATGTAATACGACCTTTGAAAAATTTTTCGGCTCAAAGGAGAAGGATATTGTAGGGAAAAGTGATTATGATTTTGTTGATAAAGATTTAGCTGATTTTTTCAGACTCAATGATAACAGGGCTGCTGAAGCTGGAAAACCTGTAGTGAATGAAGAATGGATAGTTTTTGCAGATGACGGTAGAAAAGCTCTTCTGGAGACAATAAAAACTCCCATGTATGACAAGTCCGGAAAATTTATAGGCGTACTTGGAATCGGACGTGATATAACAGAAAGGAAAAAGTCGGAAGATAGAATCAGAAAACTGCTTACTGAAAAGGAACTACTCCTTAAAGAAGTACATCACCGCATTAAAAATAATATGAATACAATAAAAGGATTGCTTACTCTGCAGATTTTTTCAGAAAACGATCCGGGAGCTGCAGAATCACTTAAAAGTGCAGAAAGCCGTGTTAACAGCATGATAATGCTTTATGACAGACTTTATACAACAGATAATTACAGAGAGCTGGCACTTAAGGATTATCTGGAACCTTTAGCAGAGGAAATTGTGGGAAGCTTTCCGGCAAATGCCAGGATCGAACTTGATACCAGGGTTGATGACTTTATTTTAAATGTTAAAATTCTTACGCCTCTTGGAATAATCGTAAATGAATTGATCACCAATATAATGAAGTACGCTTTTAAAGGCAGAGAGTCAGGGGAAATATTTCTTTCAGCAGTACTGGAAAACCGTAAAGTGCAGCTTGTAATCTCTGATAACGGCGTGGGCATTCCTGAGTCAGTTGATTTTGGCGCTTCAACAGGTTTTGGCCTTGATCTTGTAAAAATGCTGGTTGATCAGATAGATGGGCGTATTGTTATAGAACGGGGAAGAGGAACAAGGTATGTACTGGAATTTCCGGTTTAGAGAAATTTTATTTTTATGAGTAATCTTTATTTTACTCCGCACCAAGATATTTTTCCAGGTATTCAGTGAGGTCGTGAATATTTTTCTTTATCATTATTTTAAATTCAACAGGGATGTTCTGGTCAAGTACAACCCGGTAATAATTGATTGCGTCTTTAACACGTCTCTGTTTTATGAATTCATCTGCCCTGACAAGCATGGGTTTGTATTTATAAAATGAGTATTCAAGAATGTTTTTTTCTCTGGAAAGGCTGAATTCATCCGGAAGCTTTTTGAAATCATAACTTACCTTAAGGATGGGGAGTTCCTTTTTTTTGATTCTGTCCGGTTTAATGAATTTTTTGTAAAAATCGTGCTCAGCCTTTTTCTTCTCATCCATTTCCGTATCATCAAGGCTATATTCAGCCTCATCTTTATGGAAATCTCC
>CAYYKZ010000345.1:0-3352 GCA_964468455.1 uncultured Leptospirales bacterium
GTTTCAAGTGAAGGTTCCTTTGAAGCTCTTAAAACAGCTTTCCAGAACCGCGCTTTCAGATATTTTGCGATTTCCGACCTCTCATACTGGCTTGCCATGACATTTGTCGCAACAGGTATCAGTTTTTATGTAATAATGCTGCTTGGCCTTGAGAAGGAGATGGCAACAGCGCTCATGACCGTTATGTTTCTATGCAGTTTTCTTTTTTATATACCTATTGCACTTCTGGCAAAGAAGTTCGGGAAAAAAAGAATACTCGGTATATCATTTATACTTTTTATATTGGCAGCACTTATGATGGCCTCATGGGGACTTACTCCATTGTCACCGCAGCTGCAGGGATTTGCTGTAATGATTTTTTCAGCCTTCCCGATAGCAGCATTTGGAATACTTCCCAATGCAATTGTAGCTGATATTGCAGATGCTGACGGTATTGAAAACGGCAATTTCAAGGCTGCAATTTTCTTCGGAGCCAGAACATTTATGAGTAAGCTTGGCCAGTCCCTTACACTTTTTCTTTTCCCTCTTATTTCAACAATCGCATTAGGTTCTGCAGATAAGCTGTCAAAGGCACAGGCTATGGATATGGGCCTTGAAGCAGCAGCCTCTGTTTCAGGTGTCCGGCTTACTGCTATTGCAGCAGCAATTGCCCTGGTAGCAGGTTTTCTGCTTTTTCTATTGTATGATGAGAAGCATGTGCTTTCTGTTATTAAGAGCAGGAAGGAATCTGAAAAATAACGAAGCTTAATTTTCCAGGGCATTTCCGATGCGTGCCCCCTGTCTACCCCGGGAGTACTTCTTCGCTTTGCTCAGGGCGCCCAGAAGGGGGCACGCATAAGTAAAACTATAAGTGAGTCTATGAATCAGATAGCTGTAAAAAATCAACTTGCTATTATAATAGGTTTAAAATATTTAATTCACAATAGGGATCGATTATTTCAGGGTATGACTATCCCATTGTGAAATAAAGATAAAATAGAAATAAAATTATAATTGTGATAATAGATTGTTCTTGTGCCCCCTTTGGGGGTTAGGGGCTTTCACCATGGAGACCGGGGATGCTTAAAATATGCAGTATAGCAAGCGGAAGCAGCGGTAACTGCATATACGCAGGGAGTGAGAACACTCATATTCTCATTGATGCGGGAATAAGCGGGAAACGTATAAATGAGGGTCTTTCTGCAATGGGTATAAGTCCCGTACAAATAAGTGCAATTCTTGTTACTCATGAACATTCAGATCATATAAAGGGGCTTGGTGTGATGTCGAGGAAATACCGGATCCCCATATACGCATCTGAGCTTACCTGGAATAAAATCAAAGAGAGCACCCTCTGCGGTATAATAGATGAAACCCTCTTTAACCGGATTGTTCCGGACAATGATTTTGTGATCAATGATATTACTGTACACGCTTTTAGAACTCAGCATGATGCTGTTGATCCTTTTTGCTATACGCTTTCTAAAGATGGAAGAAAGATTAGCGTTGCCACTGATCTTGGATGTTATAATGAATACATTCTGGGGAAGATTGCCGGATCGGACATACTTTTTATAGAAGCCAATCATGATATAGAAATGCTTCAGAATGGCAGCTATCCCGGTTTTCTGAAAAAAAGAATTCTGGGTGAAAAAGGGCATCTGGCAAACAATACAACAGTGAAGCTGATTTCTGAAATCTGTCATGAAAAGCTTAAATGCGTAGTATTAGGCCACCTCAGCAGGGAGAATAACGATCCCTGTATTGCTCATGATTCTGTTAAGGTGGAAATTGATTCCTTCAGTTTAAAAACAGGAATTCAGGTTAAGCTTGCTGTTGCGGAGAGGGAAAAATCCTCAGAAGTTTTTTATACAGGTTAATCCCTCAAAAATCTGCATTGAACTGGACCAATATTTATTTTTTTTATACTCCTCTCTCTATTATTTTTGTTATTAACCGGATGCTCATATATTTTATTCAGCAAAAGTGCATTTTTTAAATAATGGATTATCCCTGATAAAATATTATCCTGTTTGTGCAAATCAAATACTGAGGAGAGAGCTATGAAAACCCGTAAAATAGCAAGAGTGCTTTCTGCTGTGCCGACAATGGAGGGTGCCGGTGTTCATCTGCACCGGGTCTTCGGATATCATCAGCTCCCTGATCTTGATCCTTTTCTGCTCCTTGATGATTTTCGCGGTGATAGTCCTGAAAAGTTTATTAAAGGCTTCCCATGGCATCCTCACAGAGGTATTGAAACCATTACATATATGCTTAACGGCACAGTTGAACATGGGGACAGTCTCAAAAACAGCGGGGTTATAGGCCCCGGTGATGTGCAGTGGATGACAGCAGGTTCCGGTATCATTCACCAGGAAATGCCCGCCCCTGATAAGGATGGAACTATGGGGGGATTTCAGCTATGGGCAAATCTCCCTGCGTCTCAAAAGATGACAAAGCCCCATTACCAGGAGATTAAAAGCAAAGATATACCGGCTGCGGAAATCGGCGACGGTATTCTGGTTAAGATAATTGCCGGGAACCTGGAAGGGGTAAAAGGTCCTGTTGAAGGGGTTGCAATCAATCCTGTTTTCTGTGATGTGACTGTGGAGCCGGGAATATCCTCATCTGTCCTTATACCATCTGACCATAAAGTTATATGTTACTTATTCGAAGGGAGCGGATGGTTCGATAATAACCGTGACCCCCTGTCAGCGCCTTCTGCAAAAAATTCGGTCTATACTACACCTGAGGAATGTGAAGTGTCTGCAAACTCCGGGATACTTTTCGGCGATGGGGAGAGGATTGAATTTACCGCAGGAAAAAACGGAATGCGTTTTCTCCTTATTGCCGGTGTACCAATAGGTGAGCCCATAGCATGGCATGGACCCATTGTAATGAATACACAGGATGAGCTTAATACAGCAATCAGCGATTTAAAAAACGGTACTTTTCTCAGATAGAATAATTCTATTTTCCTGAAATTACATTCTTTAACAGATTCTTTACTCTGGCGTTTTTGTATTTATCAGTAACTATTTGACCATTACTGCTCAGCTCAATCAGATGCTGATTATTCCCTGTATAATCGTATTCCCCCTTATTTGTATATATCAGATAATTGTTGTCTTTTAAAAAAACATCACAGCAACAGTCCCAGTTTTAAAATTTCTGATTATAATTTTATTATCAGGCGCAGTGCTCACAAGGACAGTGTCATCAGATGTCATCCTCATACCTTTTGCCATAATGCTGTGACCTTTAAGGTGAGGCCCGGGTTTTCCTGTCAGGTCCCAGATTATTAGTTCGCCATGCTCAAGTCCTGTGATAACTTTATTGCCTGAAGGATTAAACCGTCCCATTCCAATTAAAT
>CAYYKZ010000346.1:0-3349 GCA_964468455.1 uncultured Leptospirales bacterium
TCTGCGATATTACGGAAAAGATAATCCATAATGGTCCTTTCCTGTATTTTCTCCTGTACAGCTATTTCCCTTATTGAAAGGCCTGAATTAAAAAGCTCTCCGATTTCAATATAGCGCGGTATTTTATTCTTTTTATTAAGACTTTGAATTTCATCTGATTCATTTTCTTCACAATACTTCTGTATTAAAGAAATAATAATATCTCCATACTTTTCGATTTTATGCGCACCTATCCCATGAATATTCAGCAGTGCCTCCCGGCTTTGAGGATACTTTGAGGAGATTTCAAAAAGGGTCTTATCAGAAAAAACCACATATGGAGGAACATTCTCTTCATCTGCAAGCTCCCTTCTCCTTTCCCGGAGAATTTCAAATAAGCCCCTGTTATAATTTCCGGCACTACCTCCGGAATAGGTGTTTTTTCTATCAAGGTGCAGACTCCCCATAACTTTTTCAGCACCCTTCATTACATTATAAGCTTTTACGGTAAGCTTAAGAACACCGGCATTTTCCGTATCATTAACAAGCAGCTGCTGCTTAACAAACTGCCGTACAAGCTTCATCCATATTTCTTTAGAAAAGTGTTTCCCTATACCGTAGGTTGAGAGTACCTGATGATTAAAGTCCTGAATCTTCTTTGACCTGGAACCGCGGAGAATATCCACAAGATGTCCTGCTCCGAACCTTTCCCCTGTTCTCTTTACGCATGATAAAAACATCTGAGCCGGAATTGTAATATCATCATTATGCTCTTCAGGGGAAATGCAGTTGTCGCACATGCCGCAGAAGGGCTCACTGTAATTTTCTCCAAAATATGTAATCAGGGGTATCCTTCTGCACACTGAGGAATCAGCGTAATCTGTTAGCGCTTTCAGCTGAGAAAGGGCGGCCTTTTTTTCCTCGGGATCGTTTTTCTGATCCAGGAAAAATCTTATTTTGTGAATATCGGAATAGCTGTAAAGAAGAAGGCAGGTGGAGTCCATCCCGTCACGGCCGGCGCGTCCGGTTTCCTGATAATATGCCTCAATGCTTTTGGGAAGATCATAATGTATAACATAGCGTACATTGGTTTTATGAATCCCCATGCCGAATGCAATAGTTGCGACCATGATCTGTATTTTATCCTGTAAAAAAAGGTTCTGGTTTTTAATTCTCTCCTCATCAGAGAGTCCCGCATGGTAGGGTTTTACTTTATGCCCCGCTTTTTTTAATTTTGAATAAAGGCGGTCAACGCCATCTCTTGAAAAACAGTATATTATTCCGGACTCATTTCTGTATTCCTGGAGAAACTCCATGGTCTGATTAAGCGGTTTATCCTTATGAACAACTTTATAGATAAGGTTGGGCCTGTTAAAGCTTGCAATAAAGTCATTTGATTCGTTCAGCTCAAGGTTGCGGCGGATATCATCCCTGACCCTTGAGGTTGCTGTTGCTGTGAGAGCAATACAGACTGCACCGGGGAATTTTTTTCTTACATTGGCAATTTTTCTGTATTCAGGCCGGAAATCGTGTCCCCACTCAGATATGCAGTGGGCTTCATCAACTGCAAAGGAGTCAACTTTCATGGATTGAAGAAATTCCAGGATGTCATTTTTTAAGAGAGTTTCAGGCGCTACATACAAAAGTTTTACCTTTCCACTGCGGATGCTTCTGATATTTTCATTATACTCCTCTCTGGAAATTGAGCTGTTAAGGAGAACAGCAGCAACACCCAGCTGATTCATCTGGTCAACCTGATCCTTCATAAGAGAAATCAGCGGTGATACAACCACAGTAAGTCCCGGAAAAATCAGTGCAGGGATCTGATAGCATATAGACTTTCCTCCCCCTGTAGGCATTACCACGAGCGAATCTTTTTTATTTATAATAGATGTTATAATCTCATGCTGAAGATTGCGGAACTCATCATACCCGAAAATTTCTTTTAATATTTTTTCTGCTCTATTCATATCCTCTCTGCTTACTAATGCTGTTTATGACTGATATTAATTTATTAATGATGACCCATTCCCCCCTTTGGGGCTTCCTGAGCAAAGCGAAGAAATACTCCCGGGATAGATAGAGGGTAGGCAGGGGCACCTCACAAAAACATGCGGATCACCCTCTTAAAACATCTGCTGGATAACTGATCCTAAAGCTGCAGCAGAAAAAAGCGCAGTAAATCCGGTGGATGTAAAAATGAGAACAGTTACACCTGAAATTATAATCATAAACGCGGCAAGGGAAAGCATGGCAATAATTTTTGTATTTCCGGAAATCGATTCACCAGGATCATTTTCCATAATCTTTACTGCTGCGCACCTGAGTGTCTGCTTTAAAACAGTGAGGTATGCGGCAGCAAACACTATCAGTAATGATAAGAAGAAGAAAAGAAAATAAGCTGCTGCTTCATGATAGTAGGCGGTTGAAGATGCACCTGTATCTGTAAATAAACCGGTCATTACAGCCGCTACGATTACAGGTGCCCATAACAGAGCAGACACAATGAGGGAGATAAAAAAAGTGATGACCCTTATAATAACAGCGTATGCCGGTATATTAATATTTTCGGTATAAATAAAATCACCTATAACTCTGAAGGTGTTTTTTAATGATCTTCTTTTACCTGCTATTAATGCATATAAAAAACCCTTTGTCATGCATGGCCATATAATTAATGCAGCAGCTCCAAGTAGAAAGGGGAGAAAAATAGCAGCATAAAAAGGCCCCGATTCCTTAAGCAGATAAACAGGTATAGATAAAAAAACCAGCAGAGTAAAGCCAGCTGATGAAAAGAAAAGAATCAGAGGTGAATCAGAAAAAATTCTCTGCAACATGGATGAGTAATTAACATCATTTTCATGGTTAAATCTGTAAAAGGCGTTTAATGATATAAGGTAAAGGAGAAAATCGTGTGCGTATTTAAGGATCAGAATAATGATAAAAGCCGATACTGCTGAAAACATAGAATGGTTTCTGAAAAAAACCGGATTCTTAAATACCATATATCCGGTTAAACCTGTAATCAGCAATATAATATATAGAAAAGAAAAGGCGGTTAATATGCTTTTTAAACTGAAGCCGTGGCAGATATAATCAGTTATAGAATTCTGAACATAATCATTGTCCTGGAAAAGGGTATCTTCAAATTCAATATTCTCTTCAGGGTAAATATCTATGCGGTGGCCGCATTTTTCGCATATGAAGAAACTTTTTTTATCTGAGATTTTATCTTCAGGGATATAATATTTCTGCGAACATTTTTCACATTTCAGTTTCATTTTAAATCTCCGGCTGCAGACAGCTTCATTTATTCATGCAGTAATATATTACAGCTGAAAAAAACTTTCAAGCTTTAAATAAAAAAATG
>CAYYKZ010000347.1:0-3348 GCA_964468455.1 uncultured Leptospirales bacterium
TCATAAAGGCGCACATTGATGAGTGCGTCACCTCCCTTTTTCTTTACAGCTTTATCTATAGCTATATCAATATCGGGCCTCCCTATGCTGTAAAGTCCCAGCACTGCTACAGATCCATGGCTCCCTTCAGAAACGCCCAGGTTTTCTTCAATGATTTTCCCCTGCAAAGGAGTACTTGATGACGTGAGTCCTATAGGCGACACGCATGAACACAGCAGCACTGCAAGGGATAGAGATGACGCAATTATAATTATTTTTTTCATATACAACTCCATGTTAAAATTTAACTTCAACACCGAAATTCGGTATAATTGTAAGGGCTCCCCGTTCAGTTGTAAGTTCCGGGTTTGTTCCTTCATCATATTCCTTATCATATCTCCAGCGCTGCTCAACAATTGCCTCACGAAATGGGCCGTATGCATTGATAACTTCCACATACCAGCTAACATGCCCCCACTCATATCCGGTTCTGTAGCTGTACCTGAGGTCCAGCCTGTGGTCAACAGGGAAGCGCTTTTCATTTTCATTTGCCTCATCATATATCGGGGCGTATCTCCCGCTCCCGACAGGACTCTCTTCAGAACCTATAATCTCAGTATAAGGGAATGATGAATAGAGCTGAAACCTGGCGCTGTATGTGTGCCTTTTATGCTGGTAGCCTGCCACAAGTTTTAATGAATGGCGCTGATCATACATATAGTTTATCCATTTGTCCCCTGATTCGTCAAAATCTGTGGGGAGCCCGCTTTTACTTTTTGACACATTATATGTATAGCTTGCCCATCCGAAAAGCCCTGACACTCCTTCCCTGCGGTCCTTACGCACCATTATTTCAATACCCCGGGAAAGCCTTTCTCCGGAATTAATTCCCCTCACCTCCTTGCCGTCAAGTATATAGGAGTAGTAGGAATGTACCTGATCATAAAAATAATTATAGAATCCTTCAATGCTTACAGTATATAGGCCTATAACCTGTTCAATACCCACTGCATTATGCCAGGACTTTTCAGGTTTTAAATGGTCACCCTGCGAAACAAACTGGGGGTCAAACTGGAATGCAAAGGGATTGGTCTGGTAAAATCCGCTGTATTTGCCACCTGCATAGGAAATAGTGGTTTCCGTATCAAACTCATAGCTTACAAGAATACGGGGATCAAAGGTATAAAAGTCGGTTCCTTCAAGATGTTCGGCCCTTGCAGATGGAACAAACTTAAAATTACCTGGTGTAAAGTGATGCTCCAGGTAACCCCCTATAATTACATTATTAAATTTAACTTTATAGGGATAGGCAGTAATTGCATCCGGATCAGCTATATCAATATAGCCGGCTTCATCAGCAATAAGATATTTCCCTTCAGCTTTAAAGTGATAATAAGTCAGCTCAAGAGCCCCCTTAATTTCTCCGATTACTCCTGGCAGCCTTAAGGCAAAGCTGTCTTTTGCCCCCATGATATGAGGAACCGCATCATTATAATAATCTTTAAGCCAGTCAGCAGCAAGAGCATTCTGCGCATCCACATATGTATAATAGTCACTCCATGAACTGTAAACCATAACCTTGTTTCTGAATTTACCGGTATCAAAAGTGTAGTATATCCCCTGGTTATGAAAGGACTGCCGGTACTGAAAATCCAGATCTGAAAAAAGAGGGTCATCCCCTTCCTCCGGTTCCAGGTCATCCTCATCAACCAGAATTTTAAAATAGTCAGCACTTCCTATTGCAAGGATAGTTACCGAATTACGGCTGTTTAAAAAATATTTTGCCTTAACCTGGTAATCCCAGTATTCAGGAATACTTTCAAGTGTTTCATCCATTACAAGCTCATAAAAGAGTGGGATAAAAAGTGAAAGATAACCGATCCTTCCTGACACTATAAAGTATCCGGCATTCTCCTTTTCAATTCCATCTTCAGTAACCCGATCCCTGGTAACAGGGGTTGAAATAAGGGTGGTCGCTGATATAAGTCCTATGTCTGTACTCCCCCCGAACCTCTCCACCTCATCAACTGTGTTTATGCTTATTACAGCAGCGGTTGCTCCGCTGAACATGGCAGGGAAGCTTGATGCAAAAAGATCTATTTCACTCATCAGGTCATTGGATATCACTGAATGAAATCCGGCAAAATGCATTGGATTATTAATGGGCATCTCGTCTATAAAATATCTGTTGCTGCTTGGGGTAATGCCGCGAATAACAAGGGGACCGAAAAAACTCCCTGATGTGCGCACAACACCGGGAAGGCTTGTAAGAGCATTTACTGAATCACCAAAGGATGCCGGCACCTCTTTTATATCCTGAACAGTCATTGTGCGGCGGGACAGTTTCTGAAGAGGCCTGTCTCCGGTTATGGTTATTGTGCCCCCCTTTACTGTAACAGGCTTTAACAGAACAGTCCTTTCAGTTTCTCCTGTAATAACCACCTGCTCCTGAACTATCTGGAATCCATCTGCCCTGATCATCAGAGTATATGTGCCCGCAGATGGGACTGTTATTTCATAAAAACCGTTCTGATCTGTATAGGTTTTTCCCCTGCTCTCAACTATCATTACAGTGGCAAAATCTACAGGCTTCCTTTCCAGATTATCATAAACATATCCCTTCAAAGAAAAGGGGCTGTTCTGCGGATAAACCTCAATTCTGAAAAGCAGAGCAATAGAGAATATTATACATATTACTGCATATTTTTTTTTCATTACAGGCAATCCTATTCAATTCTGAAACGGAGCGGCATTTCCATTTTAATAGGGATATTCCTCCCTTCAACAACCGGCGGTGTAAAACGCGCTCCCATTAATATTTTTTTAGCGTCCTCGGAAAAATCATTCATAAGGCGTGAGCTTACCTCAGGAGGAATTGACTTGGAAAGACGTATACCGATTATCCTGACATTCTGGACACGCCCCTCTGATGAAATAAGGAGCTCCACATTAACAACAGCCTCCACATCCAGATCCATGGCGCTTTTAGGATAACGTTTTTTAAGTCTCCCCACAGGCCTTGGCGGTGCGATATTGGGATAAAAGGAGAGATCAACAGCTGAATCTGCAGAGGTCCCCACTGCCCTTTTTACTTCAGCATTATCACTTACGCTTTCACTTTCGCTTGACACATCCTGCTTTGTTACCCTTTTCGCTGATTCCATGGTGTCAATATTTATAAATTCAATTGCTTCAGGAACAGAAATATCAGTTTGGGATGATCTGCCAAAGGGTGCAAAAAATATAAGCCATATTATAAAAAGTGCGGAAATAAATGACGAAAAAATATAGGGGTGCTCATCCTGCCAGCGTGACAGGAGAAGTGAAAGGGTAACCGTATTTGCCGGTTCACTCATTGCTTTCACCTTT
>CAYYKZ010000348.1:0-3340 GCA_964468455.1 uncultured Leptospirales bacterium
TTGAAGATTATGTTGCCGGCAGGCTGGAGGGAACAGCAGATGAGATATACAGCGCTGCTGTTAAACGAGCGGAAACCGGTGAAAGGATAAATGAATTTTTAATACTGGCAGGTGAGATAATTGAATCTGCCGAATTTAACACTAATGAAAAGGTCATGGAGCTTCTCTCAAAATATGGGGACCTTACTGATGATGATAAAAAATATTTAAGTGAAAACTCAAGTGAAAATGTGCAGAAAACATGGGAATTTTTTACAAGGCTTGAATCTGCAAATGAGAAAAGAGAAATATTTTTTCTGGCTTCCGAGTTTATGAATTATGCATCAGGGGGCACTCCTGAGGAGTATGCTGCTGCACTGGGCCTTGATGACAGGAGGAGTGAAGATTTTTTAACCTATGTTAAACCCATGTACATAAGATCCCTTTATGATAAGGATTATAACAGTGGCAGTGCTGATGATATTGAAGCCTGGATAACAGAAAAGGGCTTAAGCGGCGATGAGGCTGACAGCATAAAAATTTACGCTGGCATAAAAAGATACAGAGAAATGACAGATGCAGGGAGTGCTCCCTCTTTTGAGTCCCTTTCCGGAGAAGTGCAGGTTTACCTTCTTTCAGAAAAATACTACATGGAGAAATACCGCTCCGGTGAGCTTATAGATAATGAAGAAGAATTACGTGAATTTCTTGAAAATGAATACGGTGAAATAGTCGGTGATGTTTTTGATTCAGTGAATGATTATGTGGAAAAACTTAATATTGCTGCGGGTTACTACGGCGGAGAGATTTCTGAATATATGGATAATCTTACTGAAGAGGAGGAAATTTTCCTGAAGAGATTTATTGCCTGCAGCGGCGCGACCGGAATGCCCGGTTATGACGCGGGGATTTACGGACATGCACTGATAATTGAGAATGATGCTCGTCTCAATGATGGAGAAATTTCGCGAATGATTGACACTCTTCACGAATCCCTTCCTGAAACTCTTACTGTTACAGGGGAGCAGCATAGCATTAATTTAAATGACCTCTCCAGAGCTGAGGCATTGCGCAGTTTTGCTTCAGGCGCAGGTATATGGGAGTCCTGGAGGGACGCGGTTCTACAGGTGGAAGGAGATGATTTCAGGTTTTCATCTGCCCCTGTGGATAATGAAACTTCAATTTATGATGAACGTAATGATGAAGGGCTTAAGAGCAGGATTAAGTATTCACAGGAGACACTGGAAAAGGACGGGAATGTTTTTTCCCGGAGCCTTGTGATTGATGAGACAAACCGCCTTGAGGGGATATTTGGCGCGCTTTTTGAGTCAGCAGAGTATGAGACAGAGAGCGACATAGTGAATATTGGAGCTGTGATTGACGCTATTAATAAATTAAAAAATGAAAATGCTGATTATGAGGAGAATGAACTTGTTGAAGTTTTTTCTATTCTGGGGCTTGAGAGTAAATTTTTCGGATATGAGGATACAGCAGAGGGGCTTAATTCTGAAATTTACAGCATGGAAATGATGCTGGCCCAGTCAGGGGAGGAGCTTGTTGAGAAGAGAAAAGTATATGATTTTCTTTCAGGGGGTGATACAGGCATTGATGAAAGGCGGGAAAATCTTGAAGCTGCAAGGGAGGCCCATGAAACTGTAAAGCGGGAGTATGAGAGTATTCAGACCCTGCTGAATGAAGCGCAGAATCTGTATAATATAAAGAACAGAGAATATATAGATAAGATGAATGAGGCATCACAGCTTTACGGTGAATTCAAGGATCTGGAGTTTGAATATGAGAAGGCATACTCGGTGTGGGAGTATGGAAACACCCCATATTTAAAGGGTGAGGCAAGCCATGACAGCGGCTTTAACCATGGAACAATGCCGGGCACAGATGGGGATACAACAGCGGAGTTTGCTGAACTGGATGTTCCTGATGCCAGGGATAATTATGAAAGAATAAAGTCCAGGTATAATGAGGTGCTGGCTAGGGTGAATGAGAAGAATGCGGCAAAGGATAGCCAGGAAAGCATGGAGAGCCTGCTGGAGGATGAAAAGTACAAAGAGCTTAAGAAGAACCGTATGCAGAAGAGTGAGGAGTATATAAGGGCATCGCAGGTTAGTGTTCAGATAAGTGAGGACCTGGGTAAGTACGAAAATGACTATAATGAGTCAAAGGATGCCTATGTGAATGCAAAGGATGGCCTCCTCTTTTACATGGAAGCATCAGAGGGATTAAGCGGTGATGAGGCAGCTGAACTGGCAAGGGTGAGAAATAAAATACTGGCACATGTCAAAGATGCGGGAGATGTAAAAAATTATTATAATGCCCTGGGGTGGTACAGCTGCAAGATGTATCTGAAAAAATACAGGGAGGATCTTAATGATCTGCTAACTGATTTTATTCCGGACGATAATCAGAGAGAGGATATTTATGACCTTGAGAACAGGATAAAATATAATAAAGAATATGCTAATAAATATGATAATCTTTCTCAGGTAATCAGAGAGGATATTGCTGCGATTTATAATAGTTTTTAAGTTGAGGATAAATCACTGGAGAAGATTTATAAAAATTTTCATCAAATGGTATACTGGGACGGCAAGTATGATTATGCCAAAAAAAAGGCAAAGACATGGAAACCTATTACAAAGAGGAAATGGAAGAAAAGGAAAA
Source organism: uncultured Leptospirales bacterium (assembly GCA_964468455.1). Classification (GTDB taxonomy): domain Bacteria; phylum Spirochaetota; class UBA4802; order UBA4802; family UBA5550; genus JBBAGC01. The sequence goes on from CAYYKZ010000348.1 coordinate 2,659, forward strand.
AAAGCAGGAAGAGGAAGCGTGAAACATACAGAAATGTATACGATGCCGGATATAGAGATATAAAAAAGGATTTATCAAAGATTGTTGAAACAAAAAAGGATTTTATAAAGAAGTCTGAAATATACAGGGGTATATCAGAGGTGCTGAGCCTTGAAGAATTAAAGGACTATTTAAAACAGCCCAAATATAATCTTACAGATGAAGACCTGAGTTACCTCTATGATGAATCGAACATGGAAGGTTTTGAAATAACAGAAGAGAGTATAAATATAGCAGTAAAGAGAAATGAGGATCGGCGCAGGGATATAGACGAAGAAGATGTATACGCGAAAATAATAAACGGTAAAATAGCAGTACTTGATAAGGATGGGGGTGTAATAGAAACATATGATCCGGACAATCCGGGAATAAAACTTAAACTGGCAGGAGAAAGCATAGAGGAGTACGAGGAAGGGAAAATTTATGAACTCTATGACAGAAGCTACAATATATCTGAAATAGCGGGTCTTATAAAGAGTATAGCACTGGATGCAAGAGAGGAGCATTATGCAGCTTTAATGGATTATGTAAAAAAATCCGCGGCAGAAGGGACCCATGACTATACAGTAATGCTTAGAGATCTGGAAAAGAGCTTTAACGGGCTGGTAAAAACAGCAGCGGATTTTAACCGCACAACAGATGA
>CAYYKZ010000349.1:0-3338 GCA_964468455.1 uncultured Leptospirales bacterium
GAAATGGGAAGAGTTCCTTAAAGATAGGCCAGGAAGAGATGGAAGAAGAGGACCTGGCGGAGAAGGACCGAGAAGGTAAAAGGGTGAAATAAAAAATGAGGCTGTCCAGATAATTTATTTTTTGTCATACCGGCTGTAGCGAAGCGAAATGCCGGTATCTCATACATCCGATTTTATTAAGAGATTCCGGTATTTGCAGGAACAGAAATTACAAAACCGGAATGACAAATTTTAATTCCACTTACCAGGCAGCCTCATCCGTTTTAACAAATTCACAGGAGAAAAAAATGAAATCAAAAATCTTAGCAGCAACGGCAATGGTACTTGCACCAGCAATGCTTTTAGCAAGGCCCTATGACTGCCCCTTTTTTTACGGCATGCCCTTCAGGGGAGGAGGAATATTTATGATAATAACTGCGGTTTTAATAATAGCTCTTTTAATTTTTCTGCTTCTACAGTACAGCAGGAATAAAAACAGCACGGGAACTTATTCACAGGGGAATAATGAAAACCCGACTGAAATACTCAATAAAAGACTTGCAAAGGGAGAAATAACAGAAGAGGAATATGACAGGCTTAAATCAAAAATCAGCGGATAAAAGGTGTAAAAAATGAAAAATAAATTATTAATAATAATTTCAAGCCTTGTGGCCCTTATGGCAATAGGCGCGTTTTTTACACGGAATTATTTCATGCCCCCGCCTGATGAAATGATGGATGAGGGATTCAGGGGAAGACCAGTAATGCATCCGAGGGGGAACCCCTACGGCAGGGATTTCTGCAACCCGGAATTTATGAGAAACAGGCTGGCACTGGATGAGGATAAAATAAAAGCAGTTGAAGAGCTTAACATCAGGTTTGATGAAGAATACCGGAAATACCATGACCAGCTGCGGCCGCTAAGAGACCAGCTCCGGGAAATACTGAGAAACCCGGATCCGGATATGAAGCAGGTACGGGAAACACTTAAAAAAATGTCCGACATTGAACTTGAAATAAGGATACTCCGCATAAGCCAGGGTGCAGAGATATCAAAAATAATACCACCACATAAAATGGAAATGCTGCATCATGAAAGGAAAATGATGTATCGTGAAAAATTCCATGAAAGAATGGAAAGAAGACAGCAGGAACGCTGATGAATGAAAAAGAATTTGCGGTAATAGTATCCCGAACCAAGGGTGTGGTACTGTCAGCCATAGAAAAAAATCTGGCAGAAAGGTTCTATCACGCCATAGATGATGTGGCTCAGGAAACATACCTGAGAGCCTACAAAAATCTTATAAAGGATAAATTCCGCGGAGATTCAGCAATAGAAACCTGGCTATACAGAATAGCAGTAAATGAATCCCTTCGGATGAATCAGAAGCTTAAGAGGGAGGAGGATAAGCAGAAAAAAAGCATATCAGCCTTTGAAATGGAACCGGAAGAGGAAAGCATGACAGAGGAAATGGCGCAGTTAAAAGATGCAATACCGCGCCTTCCTGAAAAATACCGGGATGTCCTGCACCTCGTTTTTCAAGGGCAAAGCATAAATGAAATAGCATTAAAGCTTAAAATAATGCCAGGCACAGTAAAATCAAGAACCTCACGTGGGAGGGAAATGCTTCAAAAACTTATCAGGGAGAAAGTATCATGAACGAAAAGAAACTAAAACAGGAGATAGAAGCAAGGCTGAACAGCGAAATCTGGGACTATAAAATAGCCGGCAATGTGATAGCGCAACGCAGACAAAAAACTGAAAAGATGCTCACAAGAGGATCATTCATATCCACAGCAGTGGCAGCAATCGCGGTTTTTGTATTTATCTTTGACCTTACAACAAGCCCAACAGGCAGCAGCTACACAGAAGCCTATTACCAGGTAAGTGCAGATAATGAAACCGGATTATACGCGGCAGCAGAGGTGGACTATATAATAAATGAAGCCTACCCTATGAGATGAGTTCCTTAGCCTTACTGCAGTCCGAAACTTCACTCACCCTGTCAAAGACGATAAGGCCGGGGCTTACCATTTTTCTATTTTTAAACTCCTCACGCTTTCCCCTGTTCCACTGCTGAACAGGACGAAAATAACCGGAAATCCTTGAAAAAACCTCGGTAGGCACAACAAGTTTGGCACTCATAACTTTCCCCTGGTAGATAATTTATCGTATTATGTCTCATTATCGGAAGAATGTCAATGAATATTAATAAAAATACCCAAAAAAGAGCAGAAAAAATGCACAAAATTAAAAAAATATCACAATTCTATTTTGCTGCTTTTTTCCTAATAATCTCATAAATATCAGCAGAACCCTTATTATTCTTCTCACCAGCTTCCTTCAAAGTCATCCCCGGATCAGCATCTATACCATTTTCAGAAAGGGCATCCATAACCACTTTAAGAGGGATATTGTACTTAGCCGCAAACTTCTGAAGCGTCAGCCTCCCTGCACCAGGTTCCGGAATATCAGGTAAACCTTTCCCCTCATTTACCGAATCAGCAGGCTTAATAACCTCAAATATCCTTTTAGGAGTAATATTGTTCTGCTCTGCAATCTCTTTGAGGCTCTGACCCCTGTCACTTACAGCAATCCCCGCCTTTTCAAGTCTTTCAGCAGCATCGTCAATATCCACACCCGTATTCTTCGTAAAAACTTCAAGGCTCGAAAGTTCAGCATGCCCGTAAGGCGGTTCGCCGTACTTTTCAGCCCCGCTATCCTTTATATGCTCACCAAGAAGTAAAACTGAACCAAAGGGAGGAATCCTGAACTGAGTCCCCAATACAGTAACAAGCACAATAATAACAGCAGCAATAAATTCAGGAGTGGAAAATTTAATTTTTTTCTTAACATCTTTCAGATAATTTACTATAGGCTTCCAGTTATAGACAATATGAATAATTGAAAATATAATAAAGAGGTATCCTGAGTTTATATGATGATCACCCCATTCTGTTTTTGTAAGCCCCCACAACTTCCAGTTACTCCAGTAGGCGACCCTCCCTTCAGGAACAATGTATAGTATAATACTGGTAACTAAAAGAATAATTCCTGAAAGAAAAAGTGTGAGTGATGTAATTTTCCTGAATTTCATGCCTTTTACCTTCCCCATTTTTTATCGGATAAATATAATATATCAGTTTTATCCCCCTGTGGCAATAAAAATAAATATTCATACATTCAGCAACAACAGGGCGCCCCCTTTGCTTCCCTAACCCTGCTGATAAAATTTTGTGTTTGCAAATAACCATAATTTCACCAGGGGCGCATAGCCATGCGCCCCTCATTATCACACATGCCGCACCGGGCCGGGCTCTCGGCTTAAACTCCTCACGGGCTTATTGGCGTTATATAA
>CAYYKZ010000350.1:0-3331 GCA_964468455.1 uncultured Leptospirales bacterium
TAAACTTTTTTAAGCCCCACTCCGGGGGGTTTGGGGGGCTTTTGAGAAGAAAGTAGAAATGGATAAGCCACTATAAAAATTATAAAATTATAGCTGAGCAGTTACACAAAAATTTAAAAAGCAAAGAGGAAAAAATGTACATATTAACAGTTGAAGACACTTTCGCGTCAGCCCACCAGCTGAGAGGATATAAGGGTAAATGTGAAAATATTCACGGACACAACTGGAAGGTTGTTTTAAGCGTAAAAGGAAACAAACTCAATGAAATAGGCCTGCTTATTGACTTCCATGAACTGAAAGATATATTAAAAAAGATAACAGGCATGCTTGACCATAAAAACATAAATGAGATTCCACCCTTTGACAAAATAAATCCCAGCTCCGAACTTATAGCTGAATTTATATGCAGTAAAACCGCAGAGGAGCTGAAAAAAACCAGTGACCATATTTATGTTGAATCTGTAACTGTATGGGAATCTGGTACATCCAGATGTACATATATACCTGAATAATTATTTTTTTATTGATACAAGCTCTTTAATTTTATCCTTCAATTCATCAAGATTAGAAGACTTGGTTAAATAGGCATCTGCTGTCCATGTCATAAAATTGCTTTTATAATTTGAATAGGCAGTATATATTATTACCGGAATTTTTTTATTTTGAGATATAACCTTACCAAGAGCCTCAATGCCGTCCATTTCCGGCATGCGGATATCCATTATAATAAGGTCAAAAGATTCTTTTTTTACAAGGTCAACTGCTGTTTTACCATTTTCAGCCCTTGTAATTTCATACCCCTCCTCTTCAAGCTCCTCTGCATAGAGTTCGCGAAGACTATCCTCATCTTCAACAATAAGTAATTTAGGCATAATTTCCCTCCCTGAAGTTTTCGTTAAAAACCGGTGATTATCTGCAAAACCGGATATATAATATGCTATAAATATAATACAGAAAAATACAAATTCAAGCAGCAGTTAATTAGAGAATAATAATAACAGAAAAAAGGACCGTTTCCTACTTTAATGATATTCTAAACTTCAATTACATTGATCAAACTATTGCCACCTCCGGAGGTGGCGATGGAATATTCACACTGAACTTTCAACTCTCTTCAGGGAGCTGAAAAATTCAATCCGGCTTTTTTTTACTGTTTACCGGAATTAACTCTACATACTCTTTAGTTTCTGAAACCGGCAGTGGTAATTTAATAACAAACTCTGCACCAGGCCCCTCCCTGTTGTAGGCCTTGATTTTACCTTTATGGTCCTTAATAATCTTTTTTACATTAGCGAGCCCCAGCCCAATACCTGTAATCTTGGTGGTAAAAAAAGGCTCAAAAACAACATTGGGATCCTCCTCCTTAATTCCTGATCCGGTATCCCTTACATACACATAAACATATTCACCATCATTTTCTGTAACAACATGAATTTCTCCACCTTCCGGTGTAGCATCAATAGCATTCTGAAACAGGTTAAGGAGCACCTGCTTCATCTGGTTAAAATCTGATTTAACAAGAGGCAGATCTTTCTTTAATATAAGGCTCACAGAAATTTTCTTTTCATAGATATAATTTTTAAAGAGACTGTATGTATCATTAATAATACTGTTTATGTCATTAAATTCCTTTATGTACTTTGACGGCCTTGTAAAATCCATAACATTGGAAAGTATTTTTTCAAGTCTTTCAGATTCTCTCTGAATAATCTCAGCAGAATTGACAATTTTCTCTTCATCAGGGAGATCCTGCTTTAGAAGCCTCAATATTCTTTTTGCATATCCCCCCATAGTTACAAGGGGATTCCTTATTTCATGGGCTATGTGTGAGGCTATTCTTCCAACAGCAGCCATTTTTTCAGATTCAACAATTGCCTCCTGACGCTCTTCAAGCTTTTTCATCTCCTGTTTCAGCTCAATAAGGTTAAAGTAACTCTCAATAAGAAAAGCGGCCTGTATGGAAAAAATTGAAAGAAGATCAATGCTCTGGGCGGAAATACCTGTCATATTATATTTGTTGTCAGCCACAATTATGCCTATTGCTTTTTTAAAGGAAATAAGAGGCATTATAAGAAATTCATCCACCTCCATAAAACTTCTTATTTCTTCATCAACCCTGCTGTCCTCAAAGGCATTCTTCACATGGATTCTGGACATTTCCCTCACCGCAGTGCAGAAAATATTTTCATCATAAAGTTTAGCGTCAAATGCCATTACCTTTTCAAGGAGCCTGTTTCTTTTTACCTCAAGAGGGTACTGGAAGGAGTAGTCAAATTCAGTATTTGAAAGATTATTCCATATTTCAATAGCTTCCTCAAAGGAATCGGGGCCAAGTGCCATTTTCCCTTTAAGTCTGTCATCCTCCACCAGAAAAAGCATTGCCCGGTTGAATCCAAGGCCTGAACCTGAAGTAACACCAAAAAGTATATTATAAAGCACTCTATCCGATTCAACACCGTCACTGATAGATTCCGAAAGATGACTTAAAATTGATGCCTGATAATCCTTGCTGAAGCGGTCTGTTATATCATCAATAATTATTACAATCTGTTCCTCGCCATTAACCATCATACCGGAAATTTTTATATCGGAAATTATTGATTTCCTGTTGATTGACATAAGATGCACATTTTTAAGAACAACAGAATCGCCTGTTTCATCCTTAACAATGTGATTAATCCCTATTTTAATCCGGGTATTGACAAAGTAAAAAATGCTGTCCAGTCCCTTACCTGCCACGCCTTCCTGGTCAACATTAAACTTTTTGCAGAAACCTTCATTAACGTACAATATTTTCTCTGATTTATCAATTACAATAAAAATTGAATTTATGGAAAGAATAATCTGACTGTATATTTCATGAAATTTTTTAAGCTCATCACTCTGTGAAGAGACTATTGATTCAAACTGTTTCCCCACAACAAGGAGTTCCTTAAGAAGACCCGAAGTACTTTCCTCTTCAATATCTGTATCACTTATTAAAAACTTCCCCTTCTTAAATTCATTAATAACCTGCTTTAAACTTTTAAGATTGGACCAGAGAAAAAATCCGATCCTGTAATAATAAAAATAAACCCTGATAATAAAATAAAGAAGCATCCCCCCTATAAGAATAATCAGAGTAAGGTCGGAAATGTTTTCCATTGTTTTCAGCAATGTAATAACAAATACAGCAAAGACAAGGTGAGGAAGAAACAGCTTAAAGAGCCATACAAAATAGATCTTTTTACCCTTCAGATTATCGAATTCTCTTTTTATATCAGATTTTTCCATATTTTTTTATTTTTATTATTTAATTTGACTTCAGATTGCATTGATATAAACACATAAA
>CAYYKZ010000351.1:0-3330 GCA_964468455.1 uncultured Leptospirales bacterium
TGAAGCTGCAAAACCGGAATGACAGATTTCATACCCCCTAAAAATATACTGCTACATGATAAAGGGGAATGGAGGATAAATGGGACTTTCAGTTACTTATAAAATATTAAAGGATCATCTTGTTGAGGGTGAACTTGTACCAGGGAGTGATATAGGTATAAGGATTGATCAGACTCTGACACAGGATGCAACAGGTACAATGGCTTATCTTCAGTTTGAAGCAATGGGTATCCCTTCAGTTAAAACTGACATTTCAGTTTCATATGTGGATCACAATACTCTTCAGATGGGATTTGAAAATGCTGATGATCATAAATATCTTCAGACCATGAATGCCGCCTACGGTATATATTATTCAAAGGCGGGTAACGGCATTTGTCACCAGGTTCATCTGGAGAGATTCGGAATACCCGGTAAAACACTCCTGGGATCTGACAGTCACACCCCTACTGGGGGAGGTATAGGAATGATCGCTATAGGCGCAGGGGGACTGGATGTTGCTGTTGCAATGGGCGGCGGCCCTTTTTATTTAACCTGTCCTGAAGTGGTAAATATTAAATTAACCGGGAAGCTCAGACCCTGGGTAAGTGCCAAGGATATTATTTTAAAGGTACTGGAGATTCTTACAACCAGGGGTAATGTGGGCACTGTTGTCGAGTATACCGGCCCTGGAATTGAAACTCTTTCTGTTCCTGAAAGGGCGACTATTACAAATATGGGTGCTGAACTTGGCGTAACAACATCGCTTTTCCCTAGTGATGCAATTACAAAAAAATTTCTCACAGCACAGAACAGAGCTGATCAATGGAAAGAAATACTCCCCGATGGGGATGCCGCTTACAGCCGTACAATAGAAATAAATTTATCTGAACTTGTGCCCATGGTTGCCTGTCCTCATTCTCCCGATAATATTAAAAAGGTTTCAGATATTGCAGGGATGAAAGTTGATCAGGTTGCGATAGGGAGCTGTACCAATGCGTCATACAAGGATCTTATGACAGTTGCTGAAATACTTAAGGATAAAAAAATTCATCCTGATTTAAGTCTGATTGTGGCACCGGGATCAAAACAGGTTTTTGAAATGATAGCTGCCAATGGAGCTCTTTCCGATATTATTGCTTCAGGTGCAAGGATTATGGAATCAGCCTGCGGTTTCTGTATAGGTTCGGGACAGGCGCCTGTTACAGACGGAATTTCGCTCAGGACTAATAACAGGAATTTCGAAGGTCGTTCCGGTACTGCTTCAGGTCAGATTTATCTTGTAAGCCCTGAAGTGGCTGCAGTCTCAGCAATTAAGGGTGAGCTGACAGATCCTTTAACAGTTGATGAATGTGATGCTCCCTGCGTTAGAGTTCCTGATAAATTTATTATTGATGATTCTCTCGTTATAGCGCCATCGGGAAGCAGAGAGAAAATTTTCAGAGGCCCTAATATTGGAGATCCTCCCTACACAGATCCGATTATGGAAAATATTAAAGGGGTTGTAGGATTAAAGGTGGGGGATAAAATTACAACAGATCATATTATGCCTGCAGGGCAAAGGCTCAAATACAGATCCAATATTCCTGAGTATTCCAAATACGTTTTTGAGAATGTTGATCCGGAATTTGCGTCAAGAAGTCTTGAGAATAAAAATAATGGCGTTTATACTGCTGTTATCGGAGGGGAAAGCTACGGTCAGGGTTCGAGCAGGGAACATGCAGCTATCTGCCCCATGTATCTTGGTGTAAGGGTTGTTGCTGTTAAATCTTTTGAAAGGATTCATTCAGGGAATCTTATAAACTTTGGTATAGTTCCACTTCTTTTCAGTAATAGTGATGATTATGATAAAATTGAACAGGGGATGGATTTTGAAATAAGGGGACTTGCAGATGCTGTCAAATCAGGGGATATTCTTTCCATGATAATAGGCGGAATGGAATATAAATTTGAAATTTTTGCATCTAGAAGGCAGAGGCTTATCTTAATGGAAGGCGGGCTTCTTAATTATACAAAAAAAATGGTTTAAATGAGTTTAATTGCTGATAGAAATGAAAATGAGATAATCCTCTGTCAGCCTGATAGTAAGAAAGGATGTTCTCTTTGCTGCGGACTTTTTAATTTCCGGGATATTTCAAAGGAATCACTTCTTCTATTTCTTGAAAAAGGGGTGCAAAGGGAGTTATCTTATAAGAGTTATGAGGATTATATAGAGCCTGCGGAAGTCAGGGATAAGGGTTCTCATATTTGTCCTTATCAGGGGTTCCTTTCACCCGGTAAACCAGGATGTCTTCTTCATCCACTCTATTGCGGAGAGGAGAGAAGAGGCAGGTCTCTTTTTTCAGAGAAAATATGCGGGAATTTTTTATGTCCCGCTTATTATGTTTTAACAGATGATGAAAAGAAGGGGCTTGTTAAGTATGTGAATGACTGGTATCTTTATTCTGTTGCTATTGCGGATCCTCTTTTTTTTTCACAGGTCTATAAAAAAAGTGTAGCACAATATTGCAAAGATATGGAAGAGGTGAATATTATTTCATTCATTGTGGCAAAGCTTGAAGAGCATGGGGAAAAAATGTGCAGAAGCAGTGCTGTTCTTTTTAATTATTCTGTATCAGAATATTCATGCGGAAGGCTGGAATAATATTTGACTTTATATCGGGTATAAATTTTTTATATTTTTTGATTTATTGTTTCTGAATATATCTGATCGGGTAAAATAGATTTTTAAAATATGTGCTGCCGCAGGCAGCATATATTTTAAAGTTTTTAAATAAAAAATTCAACTACAGGCTTTATCAGCCAGTACGCCTGAAAGTGAGCATTGATATAGTAGTTATCAGATGTTACATTACAATATCAGGATCTTTGGCTGGAAAAAGTAAAAATGTGATTATAAAAGAAAATAAAGGAGAATTATAAACATGAATACTGCTGAAGTGTTAAAATTATTTTCTGATCCGGTTTTAATTAAGAGTCTTGGAACCGCAGAGCTTACAGTTGGGATACTGGTAACCATGTTTCTTGGAATGGGGGTCACTTTCCTTGTCCTTACACTTCTTCAAATGATTATTGTAGTAATGAGCAAAATTATGTTTGCTGGAACTGTAGATAATAAACAGCCTGTTAAAGAGGAGATAAGTGATAAAAAGGCGGGTTTACCTATTGAGGATGAACTTGCAGCTGTGCTTATATCAGCTGTTGCAGCATTAATCCAGAAGCCCACAGATGAAATAGTAATAAAAAATGTGAAGGAGATTAATTAGAACTGCATCACTGTTCTATTAACCTGATAATTAATATATTTTATTCCGGAGATTGAAAATGAGAAAGTTTAAAATAGTAGTTAAT
>CAYYKZ010000352.1:0-3322 GCA_964468455.1 uncultured Leptospirales bacterium
AGTATTGTTGATGTTCCTGGCCATGAGCGTTTTATAAGAAACATGGTTGCAGGTGCATGGGGAATTGATATTGCACTTCTTGTAGTTGCTGTTGATGACGGGTGGATGCCTCAGACAGAGGATCATTTCCGTGTGCTTGAACTTCTTGGTATAGAGAGAATCATCGTTGTACTGAATAAAGTTGACCTTGCAGATGAAGAGATGGTGGAGATGGTGCAGGAGGAGATAGCTGAAAGGCTTGAGAATACTCCATACAGCGGATCTGAAATGGTAAAGGTTTCATCAAAAACCGGGCAGGGAATAGACGATCTGAAAGAGGTTATTGTTGCCAATCTCCGGAAGCTCGCAAAGGCAGCAGATACTGACAGGCCCTATCTTTATATTGACAGGGTTTTTTCTCCAAGGGGAGTGGGGAGTGTAATAACAGGTACTCTTAAAAACGGAACATTTGTGGAAAATGAGACACTTAAAATTCTTCCCTCCGGGAAGGATGTTAAAATTAAAAAAATTGAAAGCCATCACATGGAGAAACATGAAGGAACCCCGTCACAGAGAACAGCCCTTAATCTCTCCGGGATAAATGCGGAGGAAGTGGAACGGGGACATATTTTATGCAGATCGGTATTTTTTACTGAGAGTGATGATATTATAGCAGTGGTAAAAATTGTTCATAAAAACAAAAAATTGAGGAATAATTCATTTATTGAAATACTCGCTGGAACCTATTCTGTTAAGGGTAAGCTTATTCTTTTAAATGAAAGTGATGATGAAGAGCAGTCAGGCTATTATAGAGTTATAAGAATTCGCCTTGAGGGGAAATGGTTTTTCTATCCGGGCCAGGCATTTGTTATTACAAATCCGGGCGGATACAGAATTCTGGGAGGGGGGAAGGTGCTTATTGCTGACTTTGATCCTTCCAGGCACAGGAAGTCGCTGCGCAATGAGGTTAAATCAGCTGATGATTTTTCTCTGGAGAATATTATTGAGTTTAATATTGCTGTAAAAGGAATTATTAAAAAGGAGGAGATTCTATCCTTCCTCCCTTTGAGCAGAAAGGCAATTGAAAAGCTTATAGATGAAATACTCGCAAAGGGACGTATTGCTGCAATGGAGGATTATCTTGTCTCATCAGCATTCAGGGAACGGGCATTCAACGGAGTAAAAGAGGCTGTTACAAAAAATGTGGGGCTTAACCTTAAAGAAATTTCAGACATTGCTGATACTGAATCTGATATTTGCAGAATTATTATAAAGTCTCTTACTGATGATGGGGAGGTTTTTGAAAAGGAGGGACGGTACTTTTCAGGAGATTCAGTTACTGAGGAGAATCTCTCTGACTCAAAGAAAAAACTTCTGGATCAGGTGATGGAGAATGATGCGTCAGGGATTGAGCTTGAAAGGATTGCCGACGACAGGATGAAAAAGGATATTAAAGATCTTATTAAACTGGGATTTCTGGTAAGTCTTGACGGCAATATTATCTATCATTCAAGTGTTTATGAAAATCTCAAGAAAAGTGTTATGGAACTGTTTTTAACACATGATAAAATTACCGTACCTGAGGCCAAGGATGCAGCCGGTCTTTCAAGGAAATATATACTCCCCCTTCTTAACAGGATTGAAAATGAAGGGCTAATTAAAAGGCTGGGCGATTTCAGAATAAAGGTATAAAAAATGTTCATTGGAATTGATGTGGGCAATACCAGCACAATGCTGGGTATTTATAAAAGCGACTCAGTTGGGCCTGAAAAAATATTCAGATACCGCACTGTTAAGAATCCGGATTTTTCAGCACTGGGACGTGAAATAGATTTCTGTCTTGAAGAGTTCCCGGGGTGTAAAAAAGAGGATATATCAGGGTTTGCATTCTCAAGTGTTGTCCCGGAAATAAACAGCACTTACCATGAGACAGCTGAAGTGCTGTATAATGTAAAGGCCCTTGAGATAGGGCACGGCAGCCGGTTTTCAATAAAAATTGACTACAAAGATATAAGGCAGCTTGGCATTGACAGGATAGTTGACGCTGAAGCTGTCTTTAACGAATACGGCCCTGGCGCTATTGTTATTGATATAGGGACAGCAGCCACCTATGACGTTCTTGACAGAGACGGGGTTTTCAGGGGCGGGCTTATTGGCCCGGGAATAGGTATTACAATAAAGGCCCTTGCATCAGCTGCATCAAATCTGCCTGAGATTGTTTTTGAAGAACCTGATATGCTTGTAGCAAAAGATACGGTAAATTCAATAAAGTCGGGGTTTTATTACGGCTGGATATCTATGATTGACGGTATTATTGAAAGAATACAGGATTATTGCGGCGGAGGTTACAGGGTGATAGTTACAGGGGGCTTTGCTGAGAGTATTACAGGGAGCCTGAAGGCTGATGCTGTTTATGATCCGGTGCTTACAATGAAAGGGATAAAGTATATCTTTGATTTAAACAGTCATTCGTAGGCCCCCTAAATCCCCCAAAGGGGGACTTTGTATAGGTTGAGTAACAAAAAAATATGAAGTAAATAGTATTTTTTGTGTGAAAAATTTACTTCACTAAATTTTTTTTAAAGGTGTAATTACTATGGACAAACCATATATTGACTTCAGGTTTATTGGAGTTAACTCTTTCTTTACTGTTCTTGATAATTCTAAAAATGAATACAGGGTTTTTGAGGATGATTATTCCACCCTTTTCAGGGATTACAGTGACCTTCTTAATGAGGAGGATTCAATTACTTCAGGAATTATTACCCAGGGCGGGGAGCATCTGTTTTTTACAGAGATAGGCCTCAAAATAACAAAGAACTACATGTCCTACTTTGTATTTATTTTTGATCATCACCCTGTACTGGATGATATAGCTTTTATTCTTCAAAGACTTGAGGATATAATAAACAGCAGCCTTGACGGTGTGGATATTTCTGCCATAGCTGAGTCCATTAAAAATAAAAAATCGGGCGGGCCGGCAATTAATTAAAGCTGCTCCCTGTAGCTGGATATAATTGCTTCAACCAGACCTTCCACAGTATATTCATCCGCTTCAATGCCGGGATTATGCCCCAGTTCCTTCAAGGTGGCGCTTGTTACAGGGCCGATACTTGCAATCATGGCACTGCTTTTTTCAACAATAGAAAAAAAGTTTTTTGCCGTTGATGAACTTGTAAATGTAATAATGTCAGCATTTGCAACTGTATCAAGTAATTCAGTGTCAACTGATTCAGGAATTACAGCAGTGTATATATGGATTCTGTGAACATCCGCGCCTGATTCTTTAAGTCCTTCTGCCAGTATTTCCCTTGCATCAGATGCGCATGGGAGGAGAATTTTT
>CAYYKZ010000353.1:0-3315 GCA_964468455.1 uncultured Leptospirales bacterium
ATATTTCCATATCTTTTGATCTGAAAGAGGAAAGAAGAATTTTCCCCGCTTCCCTGCATATATCCATGGAGAAGCGGCAGATCTGGTCATTGATGGGCATTTGTTTAGTGCTCCGGAGTATTTTAGAAAGAACCTTTTTCTGTTAATCTTTTCATTTCTGCAAGTACTGCTTCTATCTCTGACTTGAGGATATGGAACTGATCTTCTGCACCTTCAAGTGTCATGTTTTTCCCTGTCTGTTCAAGTTTTGATGCTGCTTCAAAAGCCGCAGGCGCTGAAAAATTGGCAACAGCTCCTTTAAGTGTATGGGCTGCTTTTCTCAGTGTTTCATGGTCACTGCTGTTTACTGCAGCTTCTATTTTTGAGAGAAGAGTTGATGAGTCATCTACAAAAAGTTCAACAAGTTCCACAAAGAGTTCAAAGTCATTATCAAGCCTGTCAATAAGTTCAGGGATATTAATCACAGTTGTGGCTCCCATCAGCGCCTCCTGTTAAAAGTTATTACTGCTTTTATTGTATTGTAAAGAGCAGTATTAGTCAATAAATAAAAAAATCAGAAAATCCAGACATTGTCGCAGAATAATGATTTAAAAAGTCTTCCCTGGTCGTAGGTGAGGGTATTTTCTTCAATGATGTTTAATACCTGGTGAAAATATTCCTTTCCGAGACGGAGCTGATAAAGAAGTGATTCTGTTTCAATTGCAGCATCTTTAAACCTGTACTCCCTTGTCTCTGAAACAGCGATTTTATTATAATGAATTCCCTTTTCCTGAAGAAGTTTCTCGATAACCGGATTAAGATCATTATTGCTGTCAGGACACAGGGATTCCCTTATCATACCGCTTAATGTTTTCATTTCATCCGGATTTCTTACTATTACTATTCTGTTGGCTGAGTATTTTATTATTTTTTCAAGTGCCTCAATAGGGTTTGTCATGGGATATAGTGAATGAATACAGATAGCGCAGTCATGATCAGGGCCCTCCCACTTCTCCCATGTGATATTATTAATATTTATTCTGCTTTTTAATTCAGGAGGGCAATCCTTTATCATATATTCTGCCATGGGTATTGAGGGTTCAACAGCTGTTACCTGATGCCCCTTTTCAGCAAGCGGTATGGTGAAAAAACCTGTACCTGATCCGATGTCCAGAACAGAAGCGCATGTTGCAGTATTATCTTTTACAATACCGAGGAGCCTTCCGGGGTATCCGGAATCAATTTGTCTTCTGTTGTAAAATTCGGCGTATTCAGGGTCATTAAAACGCATTTTATCTTTACCTGTAAATTATTTTCCGGAGTTTATTATATTTGTAATGTACCGGTATTAATATAATAATATTGAGACATTATTTCTAAAAAATTTTACTATTAAAACGCGGCTTCCAATATTTCCTCTCTTTAAATCAGATTTGATATTGGAGCTTTCTATATACAATAATACTAAGGTTTTTTCTCAAACTCTTTTTTTATCGAATATTTAAAAAACTGGACATTCAGGTACAGGGTGATAAAAACGTGGATAATTCCGGTATTTTTCCTGTTTAATTAAAGGGGCGATTGTAAATGGATATTTTATTAGAAAAAATGAAGGGTATAAAAAATTTTCTATATATACTTCTGGTGCTTCTTCTGGTTAATGCCCTTTTTAATCTCAAATACGACTGGGGCGGTGTTTCCATTATAGTAAGAGTCTATATAATGGTTCTTTCATTTTATATTATTTATATTTTCTCCCAGATAGATCCGGAAAAATACAGAGAGCATTACAGAAAGAAATACGGCCGGGCCGGCGATTATATACTTTTTTCTCTGTTCAGAGGATTCCCTTTTGTTTTTATTTTTCTTATGACAGCTGCCTTTATTATTGTCAGTGCTGTACATCTGGATAACTGGCCTGCTAATCCTTTTTTCCGTGTACTGGACGGGAAATACTCAAATACAATTTTTTATTCACTTATACTTCTCCTTGTTCTTAAGCAGAACAAGAGGCCGGGCATTGCAATCCCTCTTTTTATAATGTACTCTGTAGTTTTTTTTATTTTTCATAAGGGACTTTCTGCGTCTTTTGAACCGGGCTACGGCGTGGGTGGAGTAAAACTTATTAAGTATTTTATATTTATCTTTGTTCTTTTTTATGATTCATTATATGAAGGGGGAAGGGCTGTAAAGAGTGCAGTTGCGGCCATTGCTGCAGGTATGTTTTTATTCTTTTTCGTAATTGCTGTAAATGTTTTAATCTTTAATTTTTCCGGGAAGCAGGGTTATGCCTATACTCATTCAGGCAGACTGCTCCTGAAAACCGGAGTTAAGTATCCTTTAGATGAGCTGAAGGAAATTATACCGGGTAAACACGGTATGGTAAGGGTTGTTGATTTTATTAACTATTCAATACAATATGGGAAGGAAATTAATTACACAGCAGAAGAGTGGGGAGATATTATTATAAAGTCGGATATTGGTACTGCTGATTTTATTTTTGACTATATTTACAACAGGGATGTTGAAATTGATTTTAATATTCTCAAATCATATGCCACCAACCAGTCTAAGCTTGCCCCTTCGGATTTTATAGGTTCAGATCATTTTAAAAGATATTTTGCAAGGTATTATCCTGGAAGGGAAAAGTATTTTTTTGAAATGTTCAGAGAAGGCCCTCTTGAAATGAAGCTCTGGATAATAGATACTCTTGAATATACTGATACTATTTCTGCGGCGGATTTTATAATTAATTATCTTACAGATATTGACCGTCAGGTAGCTGAACGGGCCTATATTGCCCTTATGGGTATTACCGGACTCGATCCATCTGCGGAGAAGAATAAAAATATTTATGATCTTGAAGTGGTTTCTGCTTTCAGGGATTTTCTTGAGAGCAGGAAAGGGGAGTAGTGCTGAAATAAAGACAATTATTTTTAAGTGCACATTCCTTACATAAAGGGTTCCGGGCTTTGCATAGTATGCGCCCATGTTTAATAAGAAGAAGATGGGCCTTTGTCCAGGTCTCGGGAGGGAGGAGAGAGCAGACATCTTTTTCGATTTTATCAGGTTCCTTATGTGTGCTGAAGCCAAGGCGCTGTGCCAGGCGTGAGACATGGGTGTCCACAGCCAGGGCCGGTATTCCAAAACCTATGGACATAACTACATTCGCTGTTTTCCTTCCCACCCCCGGAAGGGCTGTAAGTTCATCCATTGTTTCAGGAAGTTTCCCTTTATGCTTTTCTGTTACCTCGCGTGCCAGCGCAATAATGTTTTTTGCTTTTGTATGATAAAAGCCGGTACTTTTTATTATTGATTCAACATCGCCTGCAGATG
>CAYYKZ010000354.1:0-3302 GCA_964468455.1 uncultured Leptospirales bacterium
TGGCAACATTGTTGGCGGTGCAATTTTTGTTGGTTTCGCATATTTTATGGTATTCGCAAAAAAATGTAAAGACGTTGAATGCTAAAATAAATCTGAAAGAAAAAACAGGATGCCTGATCTGCAGCAATAGATCGGGTATCCTGCTTTTTCAGATTATTTAAGTTATTATAAAAAAGCAAATATCATTATTTTTGATATTTGCTTTTTTTTGATATGTATACTGAATTTATGTATATTATCAATCAGTATGAATTCCTATATAAATATAAATAAATATTAAAAATTATGAATTACATGATATCATTTTTTTAACACTTAAATAAATTAAGGAATTAATATCTGATTATCATTTTATCCGGAGGTTTTTAGAAAATGAGTGAAAAAAAATTAGAGTACCTGCTTGATATTGCTATCAGAAATGAAGAGGAAGCATATGATTTTTATATAAATCTTCATAGCCGGGTTGCTGAGAAAGAAGTAAAAGATACTCTTCTTTTTCTTGCCGAAGAGGAGAAGAAACATAAAGAAATTCTGTTGAAATATAAGCAGGGTGGCTTCGGTTCAGACACATTAAAACTTGATACTGTTATTGATTATAAAATTGCAGAGCATATGGAAAAACCGTCATTGGAAAAAGATATGGATACAAAGGATGTATATCTTGTAGCAGCGGATAAGGAACTGAATGCTCACAACTTTTACAAGTCTCTGGCTGAAATAGAGCCTGCCGGTGAAGTAAAGGACCTGCTTTTGAAAATGGCTAATGAGGAGCTAAAGCATAAAGAAAAGGTTGAGTATCTTTACAGTAACACAGCTTTCACGCAGACTCAGGGCGGCTGATATTTACCTGCATATTGCAGCAGAAAGACACAGGTTGGATTCCTGTGTCTTTCTATAAATAGATCACAAGGGGAGGAATTCCACATGATAAAGAGAATACCTGTTTTTTTATTGTTTTTATTTTTAATTTCCTGTCAGGGGACTTTTCTTTATCACCCGGCTAAATCGCTTAACATGAGCCCGGAGAATATAAACCTCCAATATGAATCCGTTGATTTAAAGACATCAGACGGTATCTCTATCCATGGCTGGTATATACCGGCTCAAAAACAAAGGGGCGTAGTTCTTTTCTGCCATGGTAATGGAGGAAATATTTCACACAGGCTTGACACAATCAAGGTTCTTAATGAGCTGAAACTTTCGGTTTTTATTTTTGATTACAGAGGGTATGGCAAAAGTACCGGTACTCCGACTGAGAAGGGAACCTATAATGATGCCATGGCTGCATGGAAATATTTAAGGGAAACTAAAGGTATTTCTTCAGAAAAAATTATTGTTCACGGAAGATCACTTGGCGGGGCAATTGCGGTATGGCTTGCATCACAGACTGATCCGGCAGCACTTATTGTGGAATCATCCTTTACTTCAACAGTTGATGTTGCGCGTACCATGAACCTTGTTAAACACTTTACAGGTATTATTACTTATAAGTATCCAGCTATAGATTATATCAAAAAAGTGAAATGCCCAATTATGGTAATACATAGCAAAGATGACAGGCTCATTGTTTATTCCCTTGGCAGAAAGCTTTACGATGCAGCGCCGGGTAATCCCAGGTTTCTTGAAATTAAAGGAGGTCATAACAGCGGTTTTATTGAGTCATATGAAGTATATAAAACGGGACTTGATAAGTTCCTTGCGGAAGTTTTTATTAAGCAATAATATATAAATATGATTATAAATGAATTTGATGAATTTCAGCAACAGGAGAAAAGGACGGACTGTAATTTTTTTTACCGGTAAAGGATGAAAATTGTCATTTCTGATTTTTTTTAAAAATATTTTAAAAATATGCTAATGCATTTTAGTGAGTCTCCGATATTATTATTGATTGATAATAAATTACACTCCTATATGTAATTTTACCAGGTTGAGGGCTTTTGCAGATCGCGCTATCTGCAAAAGCCTTCTTTATTTAGAGGCTCACTAAAATTATCCCCCGCTTCGTACATGTTCCAGATATTAATTATTGAAGATATTTCCATATA
Organism: uncultured Leptospirales bacterium; assembly: GCA_964468455.1. Taxonomy (GTDB): domain Bacteria; phylum Spirochaetota; class UBA4802; order UBA4802; family UBA5550; genus JBBAGC01. The sequence continues at coordinate 2,049 of CAYYKZ010000354.1, forward strand.
ATCTCCGGTACAGACGAAGGCAGGCTTAAGTAAACAGTTTTTAGCAGCACTTAAGGTAATAACGCCGGATTTTTTATAATTCTTTCCTTTAAATTATGTGAAGAAAATTAATGTTTAACAAATAATGATTGAATTATTCAAATATATATGTCGCAGTTAATAATCCTGATTGTATGTACCGTTTGTTTAGAAAACAGTAATTATTCCTAAAGATAATTTATATAGCAATAATGCTGTTTGCAATACACCTCTACCTTCGTCGGCGGGTGTACTGGAGCATTTTATCCTGGATGAATGTTAAGGAATTAACATTTTAATATAAGTTTAATCCGAAAAATTAATAAACATAATAGTCTTTACTTTAAAAATATTTTCAGTGGTAATAGAATAGATGATTTTTGTAATAAATGAACAGAATCCCCAGGCAAGACTGATAAACAAGACTAAAGACCTTCTTGAGGAGGGCGGGGTAATAGTTTTCCCTACTGATACAGTTTATGCCTATGGATGTGATATTAAAGATAAAAGGGCTATTGAGCGAATATACCGGTTAAAAAGAATGGATAAAAAAAAGCCCCTTAGTTTTATATTCCCTGATATTTCTTCAGTAAATGATTATGTAAGAAATATATCCACTGATGCGTTCAAAATAATGAAAAAAGCTTTACCGGGACCTTATACATTTATTTTTCATGCATCCAAACTTGTTCCTAAAATTGTTGTAACTAATCAGAAGACTATAGGTGTGCGGATACCGGATAATAATATTGCCCTTGACCTTGTTAATGCTCTCGGTCGGCCCATACTTGCTACAAGTGTTTACACCGAGAAGGGGGAATATATTGTTGACCCGCAGGACCTTGAAAAAGTATACAGAAACGAAGTAGATCTGGTTATTGATTCAGGTCCGAAGATTTCTACACCATCAACTGTTGTTGATTTTACCGGGGATTCACTTAAGGTGATACGTGAAGGGAAAGGGGAATTATTCTTTACATGAAAAGTGAAATTTTAGTTTAATGTTATTTAGTTTTAAATAAGAAGCTATACATGTAATATAGATTGATAATAGGATGTAAATAAATTTAAACTCTTTTTGTCTCTGGCGGGCGGAGGATGAATTAACTATGCTTTATTTTAGATCTATTTAAATCTATAAACATTACAGCTGAGCTGTTGCATTCAGTTTAATTAAGATGATTGAGGTAAAAAAATGTCAGAAGCTATGAGAAGTTTTATGCTGGTTGTTAAAGC
>CAYYKZ010000355.1:0-3292 GCA_964468455.1 uncultured Leptospirales bacterium
AGGAACTTCATACTTTTTTTTATATGCAATGAATATAGTTGTATCAATCGATGACTTCCAGAATACTTATTTTTCTGTTAAAAAAATTGTCATGATTAAAAAAAAATCATTTATTAAAAAACATACTATTCAACATATTTTCAATCCATCCAGGCTTTTTTATTAGCAGATAGTTTATATATGTCAACAATTATTATTTAAATTAATATGACAATCATGATAAGACTTAAAAAAGAAAAAAAGACATAACAATCATAATCAATCCGAAAATCCCTGCAAATACATCAACTACAATAATTTTTCTCCCTTTATCTTTACTCAGCATACCTGCAACCCATTGATAAAACTTTTTGTAGTCAAAGATTAAAACAAGTGCCTTAACTGCTGTCAGAGAGAACATTACTGTTATTATAATTGAATAGGGGATATCAGTTGTTAATTCCATATACCAGGTAAAGCAGACAAGTAAAAGTCCGGCCGCTGCAACAGGCACAATCCAGGCTGGTCTTTTCTCGGTATATGTTTTTTCAAGGAATCTGTTTTCGTCCCATGGCAGAATGTGCATATAAAATGGTTTTAAAAAGGCTATAAGTCCGAAAATTATTCCAAGTGCTTTAAAATAATTCATCTTAAGTTCCAAAGTTGTTTTAATATTTATCTGCAATTTCAGATTAACTCTGCCGGACTATAAATATCCGGCAGAGTTAATTATTCTACATCATAAAGGCTTTACAGGCACGCAAATATCCACAATACATTTACCTTCAGGATGAGTTGAAGGATCGTTTTTATACAGTTCAAAGCAGGGCCCTTCAACAGGCTGATATCCGCTTTCCGGAAGCCATTCACTGAAAAATGCATCCCAGGCAGCCTGATATTCCTCTCCCTTCAGTTCAAAAGATGCGGCAGCATATTTTCCTCCGGGTATTTTCATCATACCCACATCTCCCCCGGTTTTAGTATTTTCCGGCACTGTAACGCATATACTAAGCCTAAGCTTATCACCCTCTGTAATGTCCGGGTTGTCATGATAAACTGCAAGCATCTGCGCCTGCTCATTAAGAAGGCCTCGTGGACCTGCCCAGGTACATAATTTATTAAAAAGCGATGAAAAAAGGGCCTCATCCCCCTGATAAGGACCAATGTGTCTTACATAAGCCACATTCATTTCAGGGAAATCTTTTACTGTTACATCCATTTGTTCAAACATTCTGTTCCTCCGGTTATTTGATTGATTAACCATTATATAACCTGCAGAATCATTTATGTCTTTCCCTGTATTGCTTTCAGGTTTTCGAATATTGCTTTCCATTTTACGGAAATTGCTTTTTTCCTCATCCGGAAGATTCCTCCATTCAGTGGCGCTCATTCCGAAATACTCTTTAAAAGACCTGGCAAAGGCTGATGATCCTGAAAAGCCGCAGGCATAAGCTGCTTCAGTCACTGAAACAGCTGGAGAATTGACAAGCATGGTTGCGGCTCTTTCCACCCTAACCCTCTGTATAAAACGGTTCAGTGTCTCACCAGCTATTGAAGCAAATATGCGGTGAAAATGATACATTGAAAAATTAGCCACCCGTGCCAGGGTTTCAAGAGAAAGGTCGGAGTCTATATTGTTTTCAATATAATCCATTACTCTGTATATTCTGCCTGCATATTCCTGACGCAGCATATCTGACCTGGGATTGCTTTTCATATTTTAAACTCTGTTTATGATTTTTTTTGTATTATTATTTTCCCTGACCGAGGGAATTCAATATGCTGAGATAAAGTTCTGATGCTTTATTAATTTCATTCATACTTACACTCTCATCACTGGTATGAGCCATTGTGAGCTCACCCGGACCGAGTATAACAGGTTTTATACCGGCCCCCCATAGAATTGACGCGTCAGAATCACTCTGAAAAAATGAGGGTTTCCATTCAATTAAATGTGAAGTAACCGCATCCTTTATCATTTCCGGGAAAGGCCCCTTTTGAGGAATATCATAGCCTGAATGTATAGTTGAAAAAATTAAAGAATCCTGCAGAAGAATTCCGTTTTTAAGCTGCGCCGACACTATTTCTTCAATTTCAAAAGAGAGCTCACCAATCCCGAATTGTGGAGGCACATGAAAGTCAATAAAAACACTGCACCTGTCAGGAACAACAAATCCCGCCTGAGAGCTCTGCATGTCTCTTATATTATAAATTACTTCCTGCCTTGAGTTGTCCAGATACTGAGTCAGGGCGAGAAGCATATTAAGCATTGTTCTTATGGCATTATGATCCTTGTGCGCAAGTGATGCATGCATACGTTTACCGTAGGTTGTAAGCTCAACCTCAAGATAACCGTAATGGCTGAAACATGGAATAAGCCCTGTAGGTTCTCCAATAATAGCCCAGGGATAGTGGTATTCATTTACAAATGCCTGTGCCCCGTCTCCTGTTTCCTCTTCACCAACCACAAGAGCAAGTGAAGCCGGGATTTCACCATTATGGGCAGATGCATATGCTGTAAATGCTTCTATCATTGAAGCACACCCCCCCTTCATATCCGCTGTGCCAAGTCCGTATATATCGTCATTCTCTCTGGTAAAACGGTAGTTCATATAATCAGGCGCAGCAACAGTATCTATGTGCCCGACAAATACTGCCTGGGCATTATCTCCGGGAGCAATAACAAGAAGATTGTCCCTGTCATCCTCCACATTCTGACGGATAACAGGAAGACCTGCATTTTTAAGATACTCCTCCAGAAAATCCACAATCTCGGCCTCTTTACCGGATGGACTGTAAATATCAACCATATCGCTGAAAAGTTTTTCAAGGCGTTCAGGGTTTATATGATGAGATAGCTGCTTCACTGGCTTTTTCTCTCCTCAGCAAGGTTAAGTGTCAGGTACACATGATCCTTGGGAGAACTGAAACCCCTGGCTGTAAAAAAAGCAAGAGCTCTCTCATTATCTGCAGATGTGTCCACCATGAGCATACGCACATCTTCTTCAAGCATAATATCTCTATATTTTACATAGAGCATTGTTGACACACCTGTTCCCTGAAATTTTTCATCCACACCAAACCATACAAGATAACCATATTTTCGGTAGCTGTTTCTTTTGTCAATAATTGATCCCAGCAGAAAACCTGCAAATTCACCATTGCATTCAGCAACAAGACAATATTCCGGATTCCCTGTATAGTAATCTATTACTTCATACTCATCCCAGGTTCGATAAAGTGTGGGATACTCTTTAAGAGTAAAAAGCTTTTCACCAAGATGAAAAACCGCAGCAAGGTCATCTATCTGCAT
>CAYYKZ010000356.1:0-3272 GCA_964468455.1 uncultured Leptospirales bacterium
ATTTTACAGCTTGATGAACACGATTCAAGTGTGGGCTATGAAACAAGGATTGAGGCAGGCCTGAGATCCTTCAGAAATCACTTTAACATAAACAGCGAAAAAATATTGCTAACTGAAAAGTCTCTTACACCTGCTGTAACATCCGGAGCAAATTCACTTAAAGGTAAAACTCTTCTTCTTCCCAGGTGGGACAGCATAACCGGTGAGTTTATGGTTTCTGTTCTTAGAAATGAAGGGGTAGATGCCCGTCTTGTTGAGGAGACCCGTGATTCAATTCAGCGCAGCTTAAGCCACAATACCGGGCAGTGTATTCCCCTGAATATAATAGTACAGAACTGTGCAGATTACATAAAGAAGTATAATCTTGATCCGGCAAAAACTGTTATGTGGAACATCAGTTCATCAATTTCCTGTAACCTGGGGATGTTTCCCTATTACTGTAAAACCCTTATGGAATCAATGGGGGGCGGAATGGAAAAGGTTGAGGTTTACGCGGGTGATCTTACATTTACTGATATTTCCATATCAGCATCAATAAACATGTACACAGCATTTATGTTCGCAGGGATGTTAAGGCGAATGGGGTGTTATATACGTCCCTACGAAAAGGTCCCTGGAAGCACCAATGCTGTGCTGGATAGATCGGTGAAACTTCTTTCAGAGGCTTTTTTGACCGGCAATTCAAAACGCAGGGCCCTTGAAAAGGTTACAGCCATGTTTGAAAAAATAGAGGTAAAAAGGGAGAAGAAGCCCAGAGTAGCTATTTTCGGCGATCTTTATGTGCGGGACAATGATGTGCTGAACCAGAATCTTATTGATGTAATAGAGAGTAACGGAGGTGAGGTTATTACAACTCCCTACAGCGAGCTTGTGAAAATTATTGCCGATCCCTATATCCGCAGATGGTTTAAGGAAGGGAATGTATGGGGAGCTGTTACTTCAAAAATAATGATGAAAGCGATTGGACTTTTTGAGAAAAGATATTTGCCATTTTTCAACCGCATACTGGATGAAAATATTTCTGTTTCTTTACCCTCTGTGGATGAAGTGCTTAAGAAATTTAACCTTGAAATTGAGCATACAGGGGAATCAATGGAGAATGCTCTTAAAATATATTCTCTCATAAGCCATTATCCGGATATTTCCTTCTTTGTGCAGACCAATCCGGCATTCTGCTGTCCTTCTCTTGTTACTGAAGCTATGTCCGGCAGTATTGAATCTGTTACAGGTATTCCTATTGTAACAATTGAGTATGACGGAACCGGCGGTTTCAGAAATGATGATATTATTCCATATCTGAAATTCCCGAGGATAAAAAAAGGGTTGGATGAAAAGTCAGGAAAACGTAGTGCATGATTATTTTAAATAATATTACTTAAGGGTAAATCCCGGTTAGGATATTAACCGGGATTTAAATTCCGGGAACTAAACCTTAAATAATTCAAGGGCATTATTCATTGTATTAGTCATGGATTTTAGCTCATCAGCGCTTTTTGACAGCTCCGCTGCCTGTTCAACAAAAAGATCTGCTTCTTTGCCCACTATTTCTATTGTTTCAGTAACTTTCGCGGTGTTTTTACTTTGCTCATTTGTTGACCTGGAAAGTTCTTCGGAAAATCTGCTTATGCCTGTAATGTTCTGATTTATTACAGCAAAGTCGTCAACCCTCGCGGTTATTGTATTTATAAAACCGTTAATTATTTTCGCGCTGTTTTCAATATTCTGAAGAATAAGGTCAAAGGCTGCTTTCATTTTATCAATATTGTTTATATTGATTTTAATTTCCTCATTACCTTCATTAATGAGCGAAGTTATATCTTTTACACTCTGACTTGTTCTGTCTGCAAGTTTGGATATTTCTTCAGCAACTACCGCAAATCCCTTACCCTGATCACCGGCTCTTGCTGCTTCAATAGAAGCGTTCAAAGATAGCAGATTAACCTGTTCTGCTATATCGGATATAAGTCTGATCACATTCAATATGTTTTCATAGTGTTCAGCAACACCTTTAAAGCCGTCGGATGAGAGTTTAACAAGGCGTGCTCCTTCATAAGCGCTGTTTTGAACAAAGTCAAATGAGCTGTTTACCTCCATCGCATCCTGATTAAGCATGTTCATTGATTTATTAAGATTACTTATTCTCTCCTCCAGTTCCTGAATATTTTTATTTTCGTCAAAAGAATCTGCGGCTGTTTTATTAAAGGCATCGGCAATTCCCTTTACAAGAACTGATGATTCCTCCAGCAGCTTTGCCTGTCTATGGGATGATGAGTTTATTGCAGATCCTGAATCTGCTATTGATCCTGAGAAAGAGGAAACAGTATCTGTCATTTTTTTTGACTGGCTGATGAAATCAGCAATCACATCCTTAAAGCCAATGAAGCTGCGTATGAAATCTTCCATAACATCACGGGATTTTATAAGTCTTATTTCTTCAGTAAGGTTGCCTTTGATATATTCCTGCAGTACAGGCATTGCCGTGTCAATTGAACGGGATAATCCTATGAGCCGCCTGTTAATTAAGTAGCGTATTATTATATTAACAAAAATAACAGCAATTACAGCATAAAAGGTTGAACTGTAAATTCGTCTGTATATCTGCGATTCATAAAAAATAAAAATATCATGACTGCTGCTGTCAGGTCTTTCATTAACAAAAAAGACAGCTCTTTCACCCTCAAAGACTCCTTCTGTTTTCCCTTTTTTGCTGCTGATATTATCAAAGAGGGACAGAACTTCATTGTAAAGATATTCCGGCTGGTTCCCCTGGGCTATAATGTTATCAGCTTTTTTGCCTTTTAAATATTCAGCGTTGCTGTATTCAATAGTCCTGTCCTGGTTCAGTCTTATCCAGATGCCGCTGAATTCTTCTAATGGACCGGGTATTGTAGTATCAGCTGTTTCGGATTCATTATTGATGTAGTTGAGGAAGTTAAAGGAATCGGATACCCTTTTATCAATAGCTTCTGTAACAGTGTTTACCTGTATAAAATAAAATGCCATAAGCAGTATGGATGATGCTAAAAGAATTACAGGTAAAACCACACTCAGTATTTTACTTCTGAATCTCTGTACTGCTACAGGTATTCCCATTTTCCCAAGAGGGTAGGTTCTTGAATACCATACTATCATTGAATTAAATCCCAAAAAAAGAAAGAGCAGGGTAGAAACAGCAAAAACATAGAAATGATAGTAAAGGTTGGTGTATCCGAATTTGAAATACATTAAAAAGAAAAGAGGTAAATATATCATTGAAAGGTAGATAATATTCG
>CAYYKZ010000357.1:0-3270 GCA_964468455.1 uncultured Leptospirales bacterium
CAGAAGATTATGGAGAACTATGAAGTTTATGTAATGTGCAAAAACATTTTTGACGACTACAATGCTGATCCATTTAATCCCGGCCCGGGCAGAATGTTCTATGTTGGCGGCAGTGCAAGTTTTTAACTATTCATAGAAGTCTTAAGTTTTAATATCCGGAATATGCAGGGGGGATTCATCCAAAGGGTGAGCCCCCCTCTGTTCATGTAATTAAATTTTTTAAAAGCATGCGCGGATAATTACTTCATATCAGAAGGAAAAATATATGAAAAATATAAATAAAAAACATGTTTTAATAGCATCTGCAGTTACAGCTGCTATATGTATAACAGCATTCAGCTGTTACAATAGCAGAAAAAACTATGTTCAGATTATGGCAGTAACAGGTGCAACACCCATAGCAGTTAAGGCGGAAGTTAAACAGGGTATGTCTCTGGAGGTGTCCGGATATACTGAGAGGGTTTATAAGTTCAACGCTTCAACACTTAATGCCTTTGCCCCTGTTTATCTCCGCACTAGAGAGGTTTCTGCTGCAGGAAAATTTGAAGGTACATACAGGTATTCAGGTATACCTGTATTACATATACTTGAGGGTATAGCTCCGAAAAAACCGGAGAACGCACCTTTTGACAGACCCCTGGATATGGTTGTTACATTCGTATCATCAGCGGGGAAGCAGTCCCATTTCAGTTATGGAGAGCTGACAATGACAGATGACAGCAATCCTGTGATTCTTGCTTATTCACGGGAAGAACTTCTGCCTTCACATGAATCGAAAGAACCGTATAAGTGGAATATCCACAAAGGTGATGTTGAGGGTTTAAAACTGGTGTGTCCTGCTGAAAAAGATTCATCCAGATATCTTGATGATGTGGTAAAGATTGTATTAAGGGAGATCGACGTAGATAATTCAATACTTCCGGTTATGCAGAAGGGGCTTAAATGCAGCTCTGATTCGGTTAAAATTGTGGATGGGGAAAGAATTGCTCCTTTGAACACTTCCGGTGTTAAATCGGTGTCTATTGAGGATTGGGTAAAGACAGGGCATGGTCAGGGTTTTAAGGGCATTTCCTCTGCAGAAGGGTATAACCTTATTTCTATTATTCAAAGAAATTTCCCCGATGCAGGCCCGGAAAATTATTTTTTAATCGCAGCCTGTGACGGATACAGGACACTATTTTCCGGAAGGGAAATATTCACCACTGAAGCAGGGAAAGCAATGATGCTTATAACCCATATTGACGGGAAGAAGCTATCTTCAGGGATATGCATGGGGCCAGTTAAAGATTACTATGTAGACAGGGACGTAACCAGCATAACCCATATTGTTAAAATTGATTCCATTGAAGATTTAGAGTAGGCGATTTATGTTACTGGAATTATTTTTTAATGCTTATATCTGGGGCGGCTTATATATTTCAGCGGCTATAATGTTTTTATTGAGAAAGGAGCGGGCTTGCCGCCTGCTTCTATTAAGCGGTATTATATTTCATTTTTATTTTTTAATTTATCGTGCCTTTATTCCGGGAATTTTTTTATCCTGGGGAATGGTGGAGGGTGTATTTTTTACTCCTCTTGTAATGGCGCTTATCCTACTGGTAGTTTTTATTATAAATAAGCAGGAGGGAGATTTCCTGACAGGCATACTCCCTCTTGCAGTTTTTTCTATTTTTGCTATGTTTTATCCAAAGGGGGTAATTCCGCCCACTCCGAATAAAATTACGGTTTGGGCGTACCTTTTTTTTATTACTGAAAATATGGGCTATGCTCTCTTTTACCTGGGGTGCTGGTACGCGTCTGTTAATTATTTTAAAAAGAATAAATCCGATAGTCATTATCCTTTTATTGTGTGGGGCTTTGTTCTGTTCAGCATCTCCCAGGTAGTTGGTGCAGTCTGGGCCCTTCTTGGATGGGGTAGTGTTTTCAGATGGGGGAGCCGGCATCTCCAGTCTGCTGCTATCTGGTGTTATTTTGCCGCATGTCTTCATCTGCGTTTCCTTCCTTTGTGGGACAAAAGAAAAAAGCTGCTTTTTACAGCTGCAGGGATAATTATTGTTGTTGTGAGCTCCTTTGGGTCATACCTGCATGAAATGGGATTCCCCAGGATTGGAGGCCAGTGATGAAGAAATTCCTGCATTTAATTGGAGATTTACGGCTGGCATTTTTTTTAATTCTTGCATGCGGAGCAGTTATGTGGGTCGGGTCAGTTTATGCTTCAACTGATTTCGAACTTTTTAATTCAATGAATGGAGTAAGGATACAGGACTGGTTTTTTACAACAGGCATGGGAAATATAGGGGTTACCTGGTGGATTCCTCTTCTTTTCCTGGTGTTTACTCTGCTTGTAATTAATACTCTGGCCTGTACATATATTCGTGTTTCTGCTCTTATTCCTTCGCGAAATGTGACAGGAGCAAAGCGCTTTATGATACTTCTTTCTCCGTCAATTATTCATCTTCTTTTTGTGTTAATGCTTGCGGGTCATTTCGCAGGCTTTGTATTGGTTAAGCATAGCAGGGTCAAAATTTCAGAGGGTGAAGAGATTTTAATAGGACCTCTGGGTAAAGTAAAGATATTGTCAATTGAGCATGAATTTTATCCTGATTTCAGTCTTGTCAGGGACAGGGTTAAACAGACTGAAGTTAAACTTCTGGCGCCTGATTACTACGGCGATAAAGAGATGACAGTAAAATTCCTGGAACCTTTACTTGTAAATGGATCCCTGATTCAGCTGGATATGAAAAAGATCAAGAAGGACAAGATGGTGGTTCCTATTGATGATGAAACATGCAACAGGGAAAAGGATTTCCATTATAAAGAGAAAACCGGGTTTGTTACTCCTCAGCTTTATTTAATATCAACATATGATCCCGGTTTGTGGATTCTTTTGCCTGGCTTTACCCTTGTTATTATGCTAATGGTCTGGTATTTTTATCAGATAGTTTCAATAAGAGAAGGAAGAAAAATCAGCGAGTTGGAAGAGTAGTATATATTGCGACTCCGGGTTTTGATATTTAAGTCCCGGAGCCGCTACTTTCTCAAATAAAAAAATATTTTAGTGATCAACACCAAGCATTACATTGGATGCTTTTATAACAGCATATACCTCTTTTCCTTCCTGAACTGCCAGGGAGTCTGCTGATGATTTTGTTATAATTGATACAATTTCTGTACCGCCAGGGAGTTCAATAACAACCTCTGTGTTAACAGCTCCTGGATTCAATTTTTTTACTTTACCTTTAATTACATTCCTTGCGCTTATTTTCATGA
>CAYYKZ010000358.1:0-3229 GCA_964468455.1 uncultured Leptospirales bacterium
TCAGTGACAGAAATACACTTAAAGCAGCTAAAACAGGATCAGATGATATTTTCTGGAGAAGCTTTAGTGAGATAAGAGATCAGTATATCTATGCTATCACAAAAAAAGGAAACAAATACTTTCTGGGAAAATTCAATACAGATCTGAAGCTTGAAGCTGAGTCAAAAGAAGAGGTAAGCCAGGATTCATTTATCACTTTTTTTGAGGAAACCATATATATAAACAGGGCTGATAAAACCATAATCATATTAAAAAAAGATGATCTTTCATTTATTGGTGAAATAAAACCTTAACTATCAGCAGACCATCTGCAAAACTGCCTTTAATGCCAGCAGGGGCAACCCTGCTGGCAGATTCAGCCTTAGCAGGCCTGGTGCTTTTAATCTATGTCTCTTTACCAGCCGGAATACAATTCTCTGCCGACTTCCTGAAATCTATTACTCTCCTCAACTAATGGCGGTACCGGATGAATTACCCTTTAAGCGGTTCCGGAATCAGTTGAGTTTGATTATAATCTCAACACGACGGTTTTTACTGCGGCCTTCTCTGGTCGAGTTATCAGCGACCGGTTTGTCCTGACCGTAACCTTTAAATGAAAACTTATCATGACCTATCCGGGGTTTTAAAACCTCCGAAACGCTTTTAGCTCTCCTTTCTGACAGTTTATAATTATAGTCTTTCTTCCCTATATTATCAGTATGACCTTCGATAATAATTTCCCTATCAGGATATTTTTTCTTTATTATTTCCGCTATTTTTTCCAGCTTTTCCCTGGTATCCTCCCTGATACTGTAGGAATCAAAATCAAAGAGAATATCTCCCATTGTTACAACAACCCCTCTCTCTTCTGATTCAACATCCACACCCTGAGGCAGTTCCTTTTTCATCTCCTCAATATCTTTTTCCTTGTCACTCTCTTTAACATCAGGGAAAACATTATTTAAAGTTTCAATAGCCATCTGAAATTCAGCACTGCTTAAACTCCCATTCTGACCCCGGAATATAAATGCTATCCTGTATAAATCACGCATATCTGAAGGCCTGTTATTTGTAACATCCCAGTATATCACACCTTTATTATGGCCTGCAATTTTTACAGGGAAGTCAGATGGCAGTGAATTTTTCATCATATTCATATTAATTGTATATTCATATTCAATGACAGCTATATCAAGCCCCTTCTGCTTAACTAATTGTGTAAGTTTATACTCCACCGGAAAGACAAGCTTAAATGGCCTGGAAAAATTATCAATTACCAGTTCCCCCTTAGCGTTCCATGACTCATTAATTTTAACATCACCTTCAGGGAAAGTGGGTATGTGACGAAGATTAGGCATATAATCCTTTTCTTCAACAATAAACTTGCCTGATGGTTCTATTAAAAAATTTACAGGATATTTTTCTCTTTGCCTGAATACAGTCTCATCTGCATTCTTTTCATATATAGTAAAAATTCCATTTACAGAATTGGCATCCCCTTCTTTTCCTGTAGAAGAGATATCAATAATATTCCTTTCGTCATAAACCCGGTTAAGCCGTGCATTAACATAATAATTAATTCTTGCTGTCTTTATTATTTCTATACTTTCATTCTTGTGCATGTCCCATTTTAGAACAGCAGCTGATAATGAAGAGGCAAAACCGAGAAGAAGTAAAGTGACAAGTATTTTTATTTTCATGTTTTAACTCCGGAGGAGACTTTCTCCTATCATATTAATCGGCTTATTATGTCATATAGTTGAACATTTTTTTATAAAACGAGTCAAATTCCTCATATCAGCTCTCCCTCAGGGCATATCTTTTCCTGAATTCAGCAAGAAGGTGATAAACCATTATTCCATAGGCAACTGAAACATTAAGAGACTGTTTTATACCATGCATTGGCAGCTCTATTGCCATATCACATAATGCAACTATTTCCCTGGAAAGGCCTTCAACCTCATTGCCTATAATTAAACAGATAGGAAATTCATATACCGCCTCATTATATGTACAGCTTTTATCAGTATGTTCAAGTGCAGCAATCCGGTATCCCTTCTGCTTGAGACTTTTTACCACAGAAACTGTATCTTCATTATATTCCCATGGAACTGAATCAACGCTTCCAAGAGCTGTTTTATCAATTTCTTTTCTGGGAGGATAACCCGTATATCCGCAAAGCCAGAGTTTTTCAATTGAAGCGCCATCTGAAGTCCTGAATATTGATCCCACATTATAAAGACTCCTGATATTTTCCGCTACTACCGCAACAGGCAGCCGCTTTAAAGAAGATATTTCATTTAAACCGGGCCTTTTACTTTTAATCTCTTCATGAGATAATTTATTTATCATATTAAATCCAGTCCTGTTACAATCTAATGGAATAATATTTCCAGCTATGCTTTTCAATCTCAAGCAAAATAAATCATTTTTGCGGAAATATGGCAACCTCAATAATCCTGACCATTTCATTACCTATCATGAAAAACAATCCCGCAGAAAATATTATTGACTTTACTGATTGTCCCTTAAAGATTTAATGACACTTAAGGATTGACAATTATCCCTGAAAATTAATTTTAGCGTAACAATATGGTTTTCAATACTCCTCCGCTTTCGACGGGATAGTATGATCTGATATTATGATAAACATTAGTTAAAGAATTAACACTTGTTGTTTTTTATCTTGCTTTTAATATATTATATTTAAAAAAACCAGATATAAAAATTTACATCCGTATAATAGAGAGGATTAAAAAATGGATTATAATGAAGTACTATACTATTCTCTGCTCCCATTAATTATTGCACTGGAAGCAGTTGCAATTTCCTTTACATACTACGCAGTGACATGGTCAAGGAGAGAGCAGTCAGAGGAAACAATTTCACGCATTCATAAAAGTTTTATCGGTATTTTTCTTGTTGAATTCTGGTACTGGCTTACAACTCCTCTCCTTTCATTTTTCAAAATTTTAAAGCTTACACCTAACAGAATTACAGCAATATCAGTTGTGCTGTCTCTTTTTACCGGTTATCTTTTAGCTATTGGGGAAATAGGGGCTGGAGGATGGATGATAGTTTTAAGCGGATCTCTTGACATGCTTGACGGGCGTCTTGCCAGGGAAACCGGGCAGAGTTCAAAAGCCGGGGCTTTTTTCGATTCATGCAGCGACAGGTACAGTGATTCATTTGTTTTTATAGGACTTGGTATTTATTTCCTGAGCAAAGGCGGTTCCTTTGCAGATAAAAT
>CAYYKZ010000359.1:0-3225 GCA_964468455.1 uncultured Leptospirales bacterium
AGGATAAATATTATGCTGTAAGTCTTATTCCTATAAAAGTAATTTCAAAAAATCCCGAGAGAGTTATTGTTATAGTTTCTGATATTTCTGAAAGAATGAAGATAAGATTTGAACTTGAAACTGCTAAAAAAAGAGCAACAGATATTCTTGAAAGCATAAATGACGGTTTCTTCGTTGTAGATAATGATGGTATTATTTCATATGTTAATGCTGAAGCTGAGAGAATCTGGGGCCTTAGGAGTGATGTAATAACAGGTAAACCGGTTGAGGATATTTTTCAGAGAAGGTTTTTTGAAAAGGTTTATGAAAATTTTGAAAATGCTTTTAGAAACAAAATTTATACACGAATGGAGCATTATCAGAAACATCTTAAAAGATGGTTCCTTCTTTATATGTATCCCTTTGATGATGGGGTATCAATTTATTTCACGGATATAACTGTCAGGAAGGAGGAACAGTTAAAGGTCGAAGCGATGGCTTATTACGATACTCTTACCGGACTGTGCAACAGAAGGGGGGGAGAGGCGTTTCTTGAAAAAGCCATTATATCTGCATTCAGAAATAAAACAGACCTTGGCATATGTTTTATAGATCTGGACGGCTTAAAAAAGATTAATGATACTTACGGGCATAATGAAGGAGATCAATTTCTGCAGGATGCGGCGGATACCTTTAAAGAAGTATTCAGGGGCAGCGATACAATATGCAGGCTGGGTGGAGATGAGTTTTTAGGTATACTTCCCGGATGCGGTTCAACTCAGGCTGAAATAGTTAAAGAAAGAATTATCTGCCAGATGGAGAATTTTAACATGCGTAATGACCGCGTATATAAAATTGGGGCAAGTATCGGTTTTGCCTTTTATGCTGGAGACAGGACATTAAGTGCTGAAGAGTTTATTGAAATGGCTGATAAAGAGATGTATCTGCATAAGGCAATTAAGAAAGGTCTGGATTGAGTAAGAAAAGCGTGATGTTAAATGTTTATCTTATGATATGGGAAACAGGGTAATAATGGGTGGATTTTTATGATTGACGATAAAGTGTACTGCAATTTCCTTTCCTCCCTTCTTGCAGGGGACAGAAAATCATGTGTGTCAATTACAGAAAAAGTTATTTCAGAAAATATTGCGGTAAAGGAAATTTATTTAAATTTATTTCAGAAGGCTCTTTACCAGGTAGGTGAGCTATGGGAAAACAACCGAATATCTGTCTCGGTTGAACATATGGCTACTGCCATAGTAGAGGGGCTCTTTGTTCTTGTATATCCAATGATATTCGGTGCAGAGCATACAGGTAAAAAGGCTGTTATTTCATGTCTTGCAAATGAATTCCACCAGGTTGGCGGTAAAATGATAGCTGATATTTTTGAACTTAACGGGTGGGACGGATATTTTCTCGGGGCAAATATGCCCGCGGAAGAACTCATTAAATTTATTGATGAAAAAAAACCGGATCTTCTGGGGCTGTCTTTAAGCATTTATTTTAATATCAATACCTTGCTTGAAACAATCGATACTGTGAGGATCCACTATTCAGATTTAGATATAATTGTAGGAGGTCAGGCTTTCCGCTGGGGAGGAAGGGACGTTATAGCCGGGTTAAAAGGAGTAACCTATCTGGAATCAATTGACAGTCTTGAAAAAATGATAAGGCCGGGCCAATAATGGAAAGATTTTATAAATACCTTAATTCATATTTAATGGACAAGTCTTCGGTTATACTTATCTGCGTAAACAGAGAAGGGTATATTATTGAAGCTAACAGTTATGCTCATAATATAACAGGGCTTGATCTTAAGGGGAAAAATTTTAGTGAAGTCCTTGTAGACTTTTCAGGATCATTTAATGCGGAAAGTTTTTTCTGTACTGAAGAAAAAACATATATGTATAATATTATTACAGCCTCAGGTTTGCCGGAAACCTATTATTTCAGGTTCAGGGAGGATGATGACCTGGTTCTTGTTATAGGTGAACTTGATTACAAAGAAATTACTGAATTGCGGAAGAACATGGTCACTCTTAATAATGAACTGGGTAATCTCACAAGAGCTCTTCATAAAAGTAATGCGGAGCTTCGAAATCTTAATAGTGTTAAAAACAGGTTACTGGGTATGGCAGCCCACGACTTAAGGAGTCCTCTTGCTGTTATAGAGGCATACAGCAGTTTTCTTATGGAGGATCTTGCAGGTACTCTTAATTCTGAACATGAGGAGTTTCTGGATATTATTCGATCAACAAGTTCATTTATGAGGGGGCTTATTGATAATACTCTTGATATATCAGTGATTGAATCCGGAAAAATGGAGTTAAACTGGAAGGCATGTAATCCTGCGGAACTTATCGAAAAAAATGTTCAGCTTAATCGAGCTATTGCAGATAAAAAGAATATTAAGATCGGGCTTGTAATATCAGGTATGATTCCACTTGTGTCCCTTGATGAGAATAAGATTCTTCAGGTAATGAACAATCTTATTTCAAATGCAGTTAAATTTTCCCCGCCCGGGTCGGAAGTTTCAGTTCTGCTTGAGGGTGGTGATGATATTCTCACTGTTTCAGTTGGTGACCAGGGGCCGGGAATCCCGGAAAATGAACATGAAAAGATTTTCAAACCCTTCGGGAAAACATCTGTAAGGCCTACAGGCGATGAAAAATGTACTGGTCTGGGGCTTGCAATTGTAAAGAATATTATTGATGCTCACGAGGGAGTTATAAGCTTTAAAAGCCGGCCAGGGGAGGGATCTGTTTTTATCTTCAGGATTCCCCTTGCAGCACCATCTCTTAAGGAGGAAGTATGACAAAAGAAATGCTTATAGAAACTGCACAGCTGCTTGCACAGCCACCTGAATGGGCAGCGGATGAATACAGTTCACTAAGGGAAGCTATTGCTGCTGAGATAAACGATGTTATGTCAAAGCGGAAAGACCTTGATTTGCTTATAGGATCAGGCAACCTGGAAATGATGTGTGATAATCACAGGAATCATGCCCGTTTTATGGAATCTCTTTTTCGAAATTACAGAGCGGAAGTTTTTGTGGAAACTGTTCTCTGGGTATTCCGTGCATACAGGACTCACGGATTCAAGCTTACATACTGGCCTGCACAGCTTGACATGTGGGTTGCTGTAATTAAGAAAAATATTTCAGGGGAAGCCTTTGAACATATTTATCCTTTTTATAAGTGGATGATAGTAAATCAGCCGGCCTTTGTTAAACTAAGTGATTAATTA
>CAYYKZ010000360.1:0-3225 GCA_964468455.1 uncultured Leptospirales bacterium
GAGGAGCTTGAAAGAAAGAAACGGGAAGAGGAGATACGACGAGAGAAGGACCGTCAGAGACAGGAGGAGATGAGACGCCAGGAAGAGGAAAGAAGGCGCCAGGAGGAAATGAACAGACAAAACCGGATGAACAGGGCTGAGCTTATGGATCAGAATGTACCCTCGTCAATCATGCCTGCCCTTTCCCTTGCAGCTTTCACATGGAAAGACAGCGGCAAAACCACTGAAGTCAAATATCAGGGGACATGCGGAAGCTGCTGGGCATTTACATCTTCAGCGGTTTATGAAACCAACTATAGAATAAAAAACAACAGAGTTATAGACCTGTCTGAGCAGTTTTTTCTGGACTGCGCAAAGGACAGCAGAGGACGCAAAGTGGGAAGCTGTAACGGAGGCTGGTATTCCGGAGTTTTTGATTTTTTGATGGGAACAGGAGCTCTTACTGAAAGCGAACGCCCATACAGGGGGAAGGACAGCTCCTGCTATTCCGGATCGGGAAAGAGCCCCTATACAGTAATAAAACATGGCTACATAAGACGTGACGCAGGAATTCCAAGTGTAAGTGAGATGAAAGAAGCAATTGCAAAATATGGCGCAATAGCCACATCAGTAAAGGTTACACCTGCATTTCAGGCATATGCCGGGGGCATATTTGACGAACATGCCAGAGTTTCCGGGCAGAGAGATGTCAACCATGCTGTGACCGTTGTCGGCTGGGATGACAGTAAAAGGGCTTATCTTGTAGAAAATTCATGGGGCCCCCGCTGGGGAGACAAGGGATTTATATGGGTTGAATATGGATGCAATAATATAGGATACGGAGCTTCCTGGGTTGTGGTATCACTTGAAGAATAAGATGAGGAGAAATATTATGCTTAACAGAAAATTTATCTGCCTCTTAATAAGCACTTTAATTTTTGCCATTTCATGTGCTGCTCACCCTGTAGTTACAAAGACTTCAGGGTCTGACGCAGAATCCTTATCAGTAAAAAATGGGCAGACTTTTTCAATAAAACTCGATTCACAGCTAAGCACCGGATTCAGCTGGAAAGCAGTTGAAATTTCAGATAATCTTAAACTGAAAGATGAGAGGATTAAAACTGAAGAATCTGATAAAACCGGGGGTATTGATATACAGGAATTTATATTCACACCCTTAAAACCGGGCAAAGCAGCTCTTCTGTTTAAATACGGCGAGCACTGGAAAAAAAATCCGGAATTCATAAAAACATTCAGGGTAAGCATTGAAATTAAATAGAAATTAATAATTCCGGGGTTTATCGGAAATTCTGAAAAACCCCGGATTTTTAATCATCTGCCAGCATTAATAATACGCATTGCCTGGAAAACCTCATTATAGCTGTTTGACGCGTTCCAGAAAAGATAACCATGTGCACCTGAATCATCTGCGCCCTTAATCTGTTTTGCGATATAATCTGCATTATACCTTGACACACGCCAGGGGAAAGCCTGAAGCCAGGGCCTTACTAAAGCATTGTCGCTGCCAAGCTCTTTAACTCTCTGACAGCCGCTTAATATAAAATGATACGGGTTATCCCCCGGTTTTGCAATACCGTCAAAATTATCATTAAAATGGGAAGGGTAAAGCATTGGAGATATCACATCACAATACTTTGCAAGCATCTCCACCCTTTGGCCTGTTTTCTTAATATCTATCTCCTTACCCCAGGCAACAACACCGAATATATCAATTGAGATAAATACATTATAGGGGGTCAGAGCCTCCCCCGCCCTCTTCAGGAAATGAACTATTGCCTCTGTCCTGTCCATTTTCCCGAAATCATAGGCATAGTCAGCATCAGCCATATCCCCTGTTGTGGGGAAGCGTATATAATCAAACTGTATTTCATCAACCCCTGCAGATGCTGCTTCTGCTGCAAGAGCTATATTATAATCCTGAACTATCCGGTTTGTGGGATCACACCACTTTTCACGGGAACCTGAATTCCACTCCCTCCCTGTAGATTTTGACTTTATCCTCAAAGATGGCATAGTATCATAAAGCAGATGATCACTGAAAAGAGAAACCCGTGCTATTGTATATATCCCTCTTTTTCTGCACTCCCTCAGCAGTTTTGGAAGATTATCAATAGCACCCCGCCGGTTAAGCTTATACCGGTTTACAATATCAATTTTACTTCTTATGTGAACTATTCCTGTTATATCTTTTATATCAAATACAATAGTGTTAAGGCCCGCATCCTTCATTAGATCAAGCATTGATGCGAAATCCCTGTCACCTGCCCTGTTCCCGGTAAAGTAGAGCCCCTTTGTTTTAATTATCCTGCTGAATCTGTTTTTTAATATATCAGCAGTAAAAAAAGGTAGAGCGTCTTTAATAACTACTGTTTCACCTGAATTAATAATTCCACGGTTAATTTTATTCAATGAATTAAGTGAATTTTCAAGGTCATTTATTCTGCTGAAATCAGTAAATGTAATAGTTTTTGCAGAAAGATCCCCGGCTGAAATATTTGACGGGGCTGTATAAAAAAGAATCCCTGCATAATGAAAATACCCCCTTTCCATACCGGTAAACGTTTTTCTGTACTTAATTTCTGTTCCATGCTTAACTGTAACAGGAGTGCCGGCAGGCAGATTGTATAAATCAAAAAAACCTATAACAAAAGATCTCAGGGAATCGCTAATATATAATGCCCGATTATAACCTGCTGCAGCTGTAAAAAGTGCTATAAACAGAAAAATACCTGTAAAGAGAAAACGCTTCAATCCTTTTGACATAAACCTTCCGGAACCAGAGTAGATTTAAATATGACCTGTACTAATCCACTGCATTTAATATGAAATAATCTTTAAAATTGAACTATAATTTAAATATCGACTATTTCCTTTTATAATGAAAAGAAAATTGATATTCTCCAGCCGACTCTTAAAAAATGAATAAATAATTTTTTTTTGAAATTTCCACTAAATAATCTATAATAAAGATATCAGCATTAATTATAAACATTTAAACTGAATACATAATAATTTATTCTACGCCAAGAATATAAAACTAAAGTGTATTATTATTTCAGTAATTATTCCTAAAGATATCTTTTAGTGTAATTATGCTGTTTTCTATATCCCCGCCGCCTTCGGCGGCGGGGATATTAAAGCATTTTATTTCAAATAAAAGTTAAGGAATTAACATTGGCATATAACAGTAAAATAAGTATCACAGGACAGGGAAATGGAAGACAC
>CAYYKZ010000361.1:0-3209 GCA_964468455.1 uncultured Leptospirales bacterium
TGATTATCTTACTTATAAAGATATTTTTATTCAGCTTGGTATTAATGGAATAATTATCGGTTTAACAATATTTTTTTCATATAAACTTAAAGGGAGGAAACGGTCCGGATACATTACTATAACAGGTGTTCTGGGAGCTTTGTCGGTTTTTCAGTATTCCTTCTATGGAGCCAGTGAACTTTTTGCAGTAGTATATATTGTTCTAGCATTAAGTATTTTTTATTTTGATTACAGGATAACTGTTTATTCACTTTTTCTTATTGTCATTATCCAGACTGTTATTTTCTATTTCAAGCCGGAATTAATTCCATCCGGGCCTGCCAGTAATCTTTTGGTGCGATATATTGTGTTTTTTATGGTAGGAATTGGAGCATCTTCCGGCGCAGCAGCCACACGATTATTGCTGAAAATTGCAATAGAGAAGAATGATGAGTCTATAAAGAATCTGATGAATATTAAGGATGTGGCACATGGTGTCCATAAAACAACAGGACTCCTTAAAAATCAATCTCAGCAGCAGGATACAATATCATTGAAAATGAGCGATATAGCTCAACATCAGGCAGCTTCATTGGAAGAGATTTCCTCTTCTCTTGAAGAACTGTCTGCTAACTCCAGTTCAATAAATGAAATAGCTGAAAATCTTTATCAGGAACTTGAAATTACAGTGGAAAGTGTTAATGACCTTAAGTCTGTAAATGACAGGGTCCAGTCAAGCTCTGACGGTATATCGGAATCAATTGGCGACATTACCGGTTATTCAAGAAAAACAGCTGATTATGTTAATGACACACAGGAAAAATTTAATATACTTAAAAATAAAAGCGGGGAGATGTCAGGATTTATCCAGGTAATAAATGATATAGCAGACCAGGTTAACCTTCTTTCATTAAATGCTTCCATTGAAGCTGCAAGAGCCGGTGATGCAGGTCGAGGTTTTGCTGTTGTGGCAGATGAAATTTCCAAACTTGCTGATGCTACAACCAAAAATGCCAGAGAAATAGAAAAAATTATTTTTGAAAATAATAAGCTTATTGAGGAGAGTGACAACTCAATAACAGAAACTTCGTTAATAATGACTCGGCTTTATGACTCAATTAAAAAAATTGAAAAAGAAATCAGTGAAGTGCGAAAGTTTATTAATGACATTGGAATAACAATAAAAACTATTACAAGCCTGAATGTAAGAATCCACGATTCAAGTAAAACTATTGAGAATTCTACAAACGAACAGAAAATCGCAACAGGTGAATCCAGTAAAACTGTAATGGATATTGCTTCATCAGCTCAGGATCTGGTAAAAATATCTACTGAAATATCAGATTTTTCAAAGGAAATCAATAAGATATCTACTGATCTTGAAAACCTGACTCTTAAGATGGTTGATAATGATGATGCTGAATCACTGGAGAAATAGTGCATATTTTTCGCCTGAGCCTGGTTGATATAAAAGATTAGTAATAAAAATATCAGGATAATAAACAAAAAAGAGGCGCCATTATCTGACGCCTCTTCTTTGTTTACGTTTAAAGCTATTTATTTATGCTTCTTTTGACAGTTTTTTAGAAACCTTATAAGCTGTTCGTTTAAGAGCAGGAACGCCAAAAGTGAATGTCGACAGAAGGGCATAAATATTTTTTGTAGACTCAACCTGTGTAACAGGTACAACTTCCGGATTAAGAGGAAGTCCATATTTTTCCGGGTTGTCTTTAAGAACTGTTATAACCCTCAGTCCGTGGTACTGATCCAGTCCATAAACGCTGGCATTCTGGAATCCGTCAGCCTTAAGCTCTTTAACCCTTTTTTGTGCTAATTTAACCATTGCTGGTCTGTCCCCGAAAAGAAGAGAACCTGTTGGGCATGTTGCAACACATGCAGGAATTTCTCTTTTATTCACCAGACACGCGTTACATTTATTGGCTTTGTCTCTTGTTACAATTTGCTGACCTACATCATTGATATGTGTAATTGAACTGACTTCCGGAACCCCGTAAACGCAGGCATTAACACAGGCTCCGCATCCGATACATTTATCCTGATCAATAATTTTCCACCCATCAACCTCATATATGGCTTTTTCAGGACATACACGCAGACAATTTGCCTCTTTGCAGTGAAAACATTTTTTATGCATTATTGTCCATACAGGTCTGTCAGGAATGGTTTTATCAACAGGAAAAAATACAACATGATTCCATGTAATAGCCGAAAGTTTGGCAGGATTAGTGTATTCTGTTCCGCCAAAAAATTCAGTTTCTTCACCAGGGAGGCCGTTCCACTGTTTACATGCCACCTGACAGGCACGGCATCCCAGGCATTTTGAAGTATCAACATAAAAAGCTTTATCAGACATTTTCTACCCCCTTACGCCTTCTCAATATTTACCAGAAATGCTTTGAATTCCGGTATGCCAGTATTTGGATCGCCAATATGCGGTGTCAGCATGTTGCATGAGTCACCAGAAGACGCACATCCGGAACCAAAATGCCATATCATACCAACCATTTCGACATCTTTCCCATTAATTTTCATGGTCTGGATTCTTTCTGTAACGAGAGCGTAAGCTTCCAGTTTGCCTCTATGTGAACTGATTTTAACTCTGTCTCCATTCTTGATTTTTTTAGCCTCAGCAAGAGTGGGGCTTATTTCACAGAACATATCAGGAACAAGCTCATTAAGCCAGGATGTATTTCTTGTCATGGCTCCAGCCTGCCAGTGTTCAACAACCCTGTAGGAAGTAGCTACATATGGATATTTTGAAGCAGATCCCTGCCCTTTTTTTGAAAGAGCTGATACAGGTACAGTTGGATTAAACTGTTGTGAACTGAAAGAATGTTTAGCCGGTGTTTCAAATGGCTCGTAATGCTCAGGTAAAGGACCGTCCTTAAGAACTGGCGAAAATAGTCTGCCAATCCCCTCGGGGATCATTATAAATGGATGTTTCTCCCCTGGTGCGGCCCCGCCGTCAGGAACATCTCCAACCCATTTTTTCCCGTCCCATTTAATAACAGCTTTTTTGGGATTCCATGGTTCACCTTTTGTGTTAACGCTTGCTCTGTTATAGATAATTCGTCTGTTTACAGGCCAGCACCATGCCCATTCAGGATACATTTCAAGTTTATTGGAAGCATCTTTGGGACCCCTTCGAGCCATCTGGTTCCCTTTCTCAGTGTAGCTTCCGGCATATATCCAGTTTCCGCTTGCAGTTG
>CAYYKZ010000362.1:0-3168 GCA_964468455.1 uncultured Leptospirales bacterium
TGGTTCCCTTTCTCAGTGTAGCTTCCGGCATATATCCAGTTTCCGCTTGCAGTTGAACCGTCATCTTTAAGCTTCCCGAATGTATCAAGCTGCTTTCCCGGTTTACCGTCAGGACCGATTTCGTATCCGTTAATCTCTTTAGCTACAAGATGGGGATCACATTCGTGGTCATCAGGGCTGTGTTTGAATTTCCAGTTAGCCTTTAAGATAGGATCAGGAAGGGCGGTCTTTTTCCCTGCTTTAACATCATCTTCATAGAGTTTTCTGATCCTGGTAAAAAGGCCGTCAACCAGGTCAAGGTCAGAGATAGACTTCCCTGTGGGATGCTGAGCTATATATCTCCACTGTGCCCATCTGCCTGAGTTTGAAACACTCCCTTCTTTCTCAACTGAAGATGCCATTGGAAGGAGAAATACTTCTGTTTTTATGTTTTTAGGATTTACACCCGGCGCTTTCCAGAATACAGATGTATCTGTTTCAAAGATGTCAGCGCAAACAAGCCAGTCAAGCTTAGCAAGGGCTGCGGCAACAATATTAGAGTTGGGAGAACCAACAACAGGGTTTGTACCCATCATTATCGCGCCTTTATGTGCACCCTGATACATATCTTCAAATAGTGCCGGCATTGGTGTGGGCTTGTGCGCTTTCGGGAGCAGATCGTAGCAGAAATCATTTTCCTTTGTAGCGTTTTCGCCAAACCAGGCCTTAAGCATGCTTATAAGATATTTGGGTCTGTTCTTCCACCAGTTAACACTCATTGGGTCATTTGAAACAGGTGTACTGTTTTTTATGTAAGCTTCAAGATTAATATCTTTGCCAATTATCGGGGCAGGGTTATATCCGGGCAGAATATGCCATAATATAGCATGGTCTGTTGACCCCTGTACGTTTGCCTCACCTCTTAGAGCATTGATACCTCCGCCAGCCATACCCATATTACCCATAAGGAGCTGAAGTATGGAGTAACATCGGATATTCTGAACACCAACTGTATGCTGTGTTGTACCCATTGCGTACATTATTGTTGCTACCCTGTCAGGTTTATGTGTTGAGCAGAAAAGTTCAGCAACTTTCTGGAAAGCTTCTACGCTGCATCCTGTTATATCGCTGATTTTATCAGGAGTATAACGCTGAAAATGTTTTTTCATGAGCTGGTATACACAATTGGGATCCTGAAGGGATTTATCTTTTTTAGGTATACCTTTATCATCAACCTGATATTTCCATGTGTCGGATGAATAGGAACGTTTACCTTTGTCATAACCTGAGAATAAACCATCGTTGAAACCGAATTTAGGGTTAATAAGGTAAGAGGCGTTTGTGTATTCAAGTATGTACTCTTTCTGAACCAGATCATTCTGAAGAGCGTAATTGATGATACCGCTCAGGAATGCTATGTCTGATCCAGGTCTGATTTGAGCATAAAGATCTGCAAGTGAAGTTGTTCTTGTAATACGGGGGTCAACACTAATGAGTTTTCCTCCCTTTTCTCTTGCTTTTTCAACATACTTAAAAGAAATCGGGTGGTTTTCTGCAGCATTACTACCCATAATAAGAATTACATCTGAGAACTGGATATCATTCCAGTGATTTGTCATTGCACCACGACCAAAAGTTGACGCCAAACTGGCGACAGTAGCGCTGTGTCAAATCCGGGCCTGATGTTCAAGATAGGTGATACCCATTAAACGTGCGAATTTTGTCCATGCGTAACATTCTTCATTGTCAAGGGCTGCACCGCCAAGGCCCACAAGGCCGGCAGTTCTGTTTACAGGCTGACCTTTTACCTTTTCAATAAAAGTTTTATCACGTACATCTTTGATTCTTTCTGAGATCATTTTAAAGGCCTGATCCCATGTAATCTCTTCAAATTCTGTTCCGCCCGGTTTACGGTACTGAACCTTGTCCAGACGTCTTTTGTAGGGATTAACTGCCAGCTGATAAATAGAAGCACCTTTTGCGCAAAGGCTCCCTCTATTGATAGGATGGTCAGGATCACCTTCAATGTTTATGACTTTTCCGTCTCTGGCGGAAACAATCAAACTACAGCCCACACCGCAGTAAGGGCAGATTGTGGTTGTTTCTTTAGCCCCTTTAAGTTTGTCAGTGGGTTTGCAGCCAGTAAGGAAGGAGGTCCCCCCTAAAAATGCCCCGGCAGCTGTCGCGCCAGACAGCTTCAGGAAATTTCTTCTGGTAACAGGCATAATTATCCTCCTGGATAGTTTTGTGTTGTTTAAATTTTTTTAGAATCATGTATAATAATAAGGGTAAATCATTATTATATTGAAATATGAATCTAATCGAAAAAGAACCTTTTATATATATGTAACCTGTTAATTTTAACAGGTTAAACCTGTTTGTCAAATTAATTTTAGTAAATTTAATTATGAATATAAAATAAAAGTCGCTATTTAACAGTTATAACCGGGCATTTATAATTATAAATAACGTGGTGAAATGTTTTAGTATACGTGATATTGGTTTATGGGCGTTTGACCTTTTGTATTTTTTTTAGTATTTTACATATATATAAGCTTCTTCAGTAAATATTTGTAAATATTTTACAGAATAATACAGCTATTACCATTATCCGAACAGTCTGTAACCCGGAATTTGGAAGAATTGTGCTATGGTAGTCAATTAAGGATTTGTACTTCAGAAAAAGAGAGAACAAATAACAGTAAACAGATGTTGTAGTTTTGAGAGGAATTAAATGGGAAAGAAAGACCATGTTTCAGAAAAATATTTAATAAAAAATTAGTCTTATCATGAAAAATATCTCTTTATGAATTTTTTTTCTGAATCGCTGGTGCCAATGAGGATAATATCACTATTCTTTTTAAGGGTAAAATTCGGATCAGGGTTGATTACAGTTTCTCCGCTATGTTTTATCGCCACCACAGAGCATCCTGTTTCCTGCCTGATATTTGACTGAGCCAGAGTTTTCCCATGGAGTCCCGGGGGCATAGAAAGCTTGAAAATATCAAGACCTTCTGCGAGCATTACAATATCGGAACTCTGAAAGAAGTTAAAAATAGTATTGGCTCCAAGCGCTGCAAATGACATTACAAAGTCAGCTCCTGCGCGGTGAAGGGTTGAGACATTGCGTTCGACATTGGCTCTGCTTATTATCTGTATATCAGGTCTGAGGCTTCTGCAGTATTTTGT
>CAYYKZ010000363.1:0-3157 GCA_964468455.1 uncultured Leptospirales bacterium
TTATAAATCTTTCTTAGTTAAACTACTTAATTGTACTCAGAAAAATCCGGCAGGTTTAATTAAAATGAAAGAAAAAATAATAGCAGGAAAAATTTTAAGCGACTGGATAAAACTCCATCCGGAAATAAAAAACATCTCTGCAGCAGAGGAAAATTTCTGGTGTAACCCGAAGCTAACGGAATCATCAGAAGCCCTTAAAAAAACCGGAATAGACATTAACAGAATTATCGAGGCAGATGAACGCCTGAAACGCTTTGCTCCATTTATTTCCCGCGAGTTCCCTGAAACAGCAGAAGCAGGAGGAATTATTGAATCTCCCCTTACTTCAATACATTACATGCAGAACCGTCTTTCTGAAATTTACTCAGAAAAAATTCCTGGCAGATTATATCTTAAACAGGACAACCTTCTCCCCATTGCAGGGTCAATAAAGGCAAGGGGCGGCATCTATGAAGTATTAAAACACACAGAGGAAATTGCACTTAAAGCGGGCATACTAAAACCGGAAGATAATTACGAAAAACTTTCAGGTGAAGAATCTAAAAAATATTTCAGCCAGTTTAAAATTCAGGTAGGATCAACAGGGAACCTGGGATTAAGTATAGGTATTATGGCATCAGCAATAGGTTACAGGGCTGTCATTCACATGTCTTCTGATGCGAGGCAGTGGAAAAAAGACCTGCTCCGGAGCAAAGGTGCTGAAGTGATTGAGTACGATTCAGATTACGGCAATGCTGTTGCACAGGGAAGATTATTATCAGATAGCGATAAGGCGAGCCATTTTGTGGATGATGAAAATTCTGTGGATCTTTTCCTTGGCTACTCAACTGCAGCGCTGAGGCTGAAGCAGCAGATCCTTGAAGCCGGGATAGAGATAAACCGGGAACACCCTCTTTTTGTATATCTCCCCTGCGGTGTGGGTGGAGGACCCTCAGGTGTGGCCTTTGGAATTAAGCAGATATTCGGAGATAATGCCCACTGTTTTTTTGCTGAGCCGACGCATTCCCCATGCATGCTCCTTGGCATGCTTACAGGGATGCACAATAAAGTTTCGGTTTACGATTTCGGACTGGATAATATAACAGAGGCTGACGGCCTTGCTGTGGCGCGCCCTTCGGGATTTGCAGGGAAAACCATGGAGAATCTTCTAAGCGGAATATTTACTGTTGCAGATGATACACTTTTTATGCTTTTAAGCACTCTTGGTGATTCAGAAAAAATTAACATGGAACCATCTGCCCTGGCTGGAATGCCCGGGCCTGCCATGCTCCTGAAAAGTGGAGCCGGTAAAAAATATTTAAAGGATCACAATCTTACCGGAATAATTAAAAAGGGGACCCATATTATATGGGGAACCGGAGGAAGCCTTGTACCTGAAGATATAATGAAGGACTATTATATGCGGGGAAAAAATTACTGATGTATCGAAAATAAAAGTCAGCAAAAATAAAATTCCGCTTCAATTAAAACAGGATCAGCCCCCTTCAGCAATGATCCTGTTTCTGCCGCTGCTTTTCGCAATATAAAGCCGGGAATCCGCCATCTTTATAAGAGTATCTACAGACAACTCCTTTCCGGAAAATTCCGGTGTTCCTGAAATACCGCAGCTGAAGGTAAATTTTATTTCATGACTGTTAAACTTAAATACACTGGAGCGGACTGCATCAAGTATCACACCTGTTTTAGCAATAGAACCAGCCAGGTCTGTATTAAGCATTACTATTAGAAACTCCTCTCCGCCATAGCGTCCCAGTATATCATAATCCCTTATATTGTGCTGTATAACCTTTGTGAACTCTTTTAAAATATAATCTCCAGCCTGATGCCCGTATGTATCATTGATTTCCTTGAAATGGTCAATATCAAGTATTGAAACTGTAAATTTCCGATCACCTCTTTTAGATTCTGAAACCAGATTATTAAGCCTTTCAAAAAGATAACGGCGGTTATAAACATCTGTAAGAGAATCACGTATGGAATGCTGATAAATAATATCTTCAGCCTCACGCTTTTCTGTAATATCAGCATGTGTTCCAAACATCATAACAGGGTTCCCATCTCTGTCCCATTCAATAACCTTGCCCCTGTCATGTACCCATACCCAGTGCCCGTTTTTATGTTTCATGCGGCATTCGCAGCTGTAGTATTCATCCTCCCCTCTGAAATGCTTTTTTAAAAGTTTATCCGATTCTACCAGATCATCAGGATGGGAAAATTTCATCCAGGTCTCAATTGAAACAGGCTCCAGTTCCTCAAGTCTGTAGCCGATTATTTCGGCCCACCGCTCATTAAAAATAGTTTCTCCAGTCTGTACGTTCCACTCCCAGGTTCCCAGGTTGGTTCCTGTGATCAGGTTATCAAGTCTCTGTCTTTCTCTGTTAATATCAGTCCGGAGTTTAACCTGCTCTGTAATATCAACAAGTACTGTTATAAAAAATCTTTCACCATAGCTTTCAATAACCTCTCCGGAAAAGAGGCCGTAAAGAATACCCCCGTTTTTGGCACGGACCTGTACTTCCGCGTTGTGTATCCGCCCTTTGCGGGCAAGTTCTGCGCCGAAACGCTTTCTCTCCTCTTCATCAGCAAAAACGCCCAGTTCAGCAACACTTATCCCGACAGCCTCCTCTTTTAAATAACCCAGCTTATTCACAAAAGAACTGTTTACATCTACAAACACTGCATCAGGAAAACTGTTAATAGCCATAAGTGCCGGATTATTTTCAAAAATTCTGCTGAACTTGAGCAGCGCCTCCTGCTCTCTTGTAATATCCTTGGAAATGGCAAAAAGGCTATCGCTGCTACCCCACTTCCCGGGCCAGACCCGGGTCTCAACCTGTAAGGGATTTCCATCCTTCTTCTGAAAAGGTACCGGACAATAATCCCTCTCTTCTGCAAGCATTTCCCGGAAATACTTTCCCGCTTCATCTCTTCTGTCAGGAGCATAAAGATCGGATAAGGGCATATTAATAACTTCTTCAACAGGATAACCCAGCTTTTCATACATACGACTGTTTGCATAAATAATATTACCGTCCGGTTTTGTGATAAAAATAATATCGTTCATTGACTCAAAAAAAGTCCGGAAATTTAATTCACTTTCACGGAAGGCTTCCTCTGTTTCCCTGCGTTCGGTAATATCCCTTGCTGCAGCATATAT
>CAYYKZ010000364.1:0-3151 GCA_964468455.1 uncultured Leptospirales bacterium
CAAGAATGAGTTTTCAGTATTAAAAAAACTCGCAGGTGACTTAACGAGTCTTGATCCTGAAGAAATAAAAAGACAGATAAATCTGGGAAACCTTGTTGAGCTGGAGAGAAAAAAATGAGAAAACAACTAAAAGAAGCAATAAAAGAAACCGTACAGGATCTTATGGATTCCGGCGTAAAAACATCTTTTACTGAAAAAGAACTTAAAAAACTGGGGGTTACTTTCCATGATATTTCAATAACACCAGGTAAAATTAAAAAGATAAGAAAAGAATCCAACTACAGTCAGTCTGTATTTGCAAAACTTTTAAATGTAAGTATATCTTCTGTACGACAGTGGGAGCAGGGCTCAAGACAGCCCACAGGCTCAGCAAAAGTGCTTCTTGAGCTTATGGAGAAAGAGCCGCATATTCTCGATTACAGGATAAAAAAGGAAGTGAAAAAAAGAATGAGATGAAT
Organism: uncultured Leptospirales bacterium; assembly: GCA_964468455.1. Taxonomy (GTDB): domain Bacteria; phylum Spirochaetota; class UBA4802; order UBA4802; family UBA5550; genus JBBAGC01. The sequence continues at coordinate 459 of CAYYKZ010000364.1, forward strand.
TCTTTTTGTTATACGAAAGGGCGTCTCCCATATAGAACAATTGCTATGCAAATGCAGTTTATAATGAGATTGTAGAAAAACACGGCCATGCGATTCATGATGAGGTCGCAGAAACTCATGACAATGCGTCTGTACTCCGGAAAGCGCGGCCCTGCAGAAGTTAAAGAGAAATTATATTATAGAAGAGGTAAAGGAATACAGAGTAGGGGCGAAAGGCGTTGCGCCCCTATTTATAAAAGTGCTGCAGGGACACGCCCGGAAATATAACACAAAAGATGGAGGCCTCCAGGGCGGATACTGATTGACAAAGTCAAGATTAAACGGTATTTTTAATTAAAGCAGATTATATTTAATTGATCTTCAGATTGAATTTAATACAGTAATAGTGAAATTGTTTTCTATTCTGTTAAGAGGGGTTTTAATATGAAATCAGCATTTACAGCTATTATTGAAGCCGCGCCTGAGGGGGGGTACTGGGCAATATGTCCAGAGGTGCCGGGAGCTAATGGTCAGGGTGAAACCGTGGATGAGGCAAAGGAAAGCCTGAAAGAGGCTATTGAGCTTATATTCGAAGATCGCAGGGATGATATGCTTCGCGGCTTACCTGAAGATGTAATTCGAGAGAAGGTCCTTGTTGGATGAAAAGGAAGGACCTGGAACGCAGGTTAAGAATAGCCGGTTGTTATCTAAAACGGGAGGGCGCTTCTCATTCAATCTGGATAAATCCTAAAAATGGCACTATTGAAACAGTGCCCAGGCATAATGAAATTAAGGAACCCCTTGCTGAAAAGATATTAAAAAATATGGGTGCGCTTTGATCCCTGGTTTGCAATGGAGTTAACATAACAAAAAGGTCAGAGTCTCTGACCTTTTTTGCTGTCTGGTAAATGTAATAATGTAAAACGGATATTTTATTTTACAAAATTATGCTGTGACCATGTTCCAAGAATTTTATCATACCTTAAAATAAAAGTCTGTTCCTGGGCGTCCAGACCGCATTTTACATTGAAAGTTTTAAAGAGAAATGTGTTCTGGTCCTCTGCGTGGGAAATATAATTCATATTAAGATTTGTGCAGAGTTTTTCCGCCCTCTCTTTTGTTTCATCCGCAAATGATGCAAATACAATACCGGCTGATATGAATATAAGAAATACAACTATCAGTTTTTTCATAAAGTCTCCTCAAATATAATTGATAACTATTGTTGCACCTGATGTCAGGATTTTATAATACAGCAATAAGATAATAAAAGCCGGGATGTAAATCAATTTTTTAACTTTTTCTGATGAGTAATACGCTTTTCAATGAATAAAAGGGGACAACCGGCCATGGCTGATACTTCCTTCCCCATTATTTTTTAATTGAATTAACCCTCCCTTTTATGGACATTGTACCTGTGAAATATCTGATTAAAATATTAACCGCTGCCATGATAATCGCAGCCCTTTCCTGCTCCGGAAGCCATATGGAGGAGCCTGGCGGCTATGTAATCCCGGAGTTTTACCACTCCCCTGAAGAGATAAATATATTCCTTGATGACATGAACACCCTTTATCCGGGTATTACCCGTGTTGAAACCATAGGGCAGAGCGTAAGCGGCAGGGATATTAAGGCTTTAATAATTTCGGGCACCCCAGACAATCCGGGTACAAAACCGCGGGTTCGCCTTACAGGGGGGATTCACGGGTCGGAACTTATTTCCTCTGAACTGATGATTTATTTTATACGGTATCTTGTGGAAAACTACGGGGCAGATGCTGACATTAAAAATCTTGTGGATTCCCGTTATATCGCCATTATTCCTGTACTTAACCCTGACGGCCTTGCTGTAGCAGGGAGGCGCAATGACAATGGAGTTGACCTTAATAGAAATTTTTCATATGCATGGACTGACGGCTATGGATACGGTAGCGGCCCCTTTTCCGAGCCTGAATCACAGGCTTTGCGTGATTTTTCCCTTCAGGAGAATTTTCACATTTCACTTACATTTCATTCAGGTTCTGTGCTTGTTAATATTCCCTTTGATTACGGGAAAGAATCAGCCGGAATTGTCCCTGATGAGAATAATCTTGTACGGGAATTCGGTTATGCCTATTCCAGGGCAGGTATTTTCCCGAACCGTTTCATGGACAATCCCGATATATACCAGTCAGATTATATGGATGATGGGATAATAAACGGCGGAGACTGGTATATTATTACAGGCTCTCTCCAGGACTGGAGCTACCTTGAAACAGGGTGCCTGGATCTAACAGTTGAGGTGGCAAAGCGGAGCCCTTCTACAGAGGAGGGGGCGGAACAGGTTTTTGCATATAACAAAGATGCGATTATTGCATATATTAAAAAAGGGGGGCAGGGTGTTTACGGCAGGGTAACAGATGCGGCCATGAACCCTCTTTCAGATGCTGTAATTACATTAACCCATGTTGATGGTTCTCCATCTGCGGGTGATATTATTGTTAATACAGATGCTGAGGGATACTACCGCAGAATCTTTCTTCCAGGAGATTACACCCTCTCTTTTGAAAAATCCGGTTACGGCTCAAAGAGCGTTATTGTAAATGTATCAGATTCAAATTCAGGGACATTTCTTGATGTGACATTACCCTAAAAATAGTTGTAATTATCATACATATAGTTTATATTTAGTAAAATCATTGAGCAGGTATAATACAGCAGCTCTGTATCAAAAA
>CAYYKZ010000365.1:0-3136 GCA_964468455.1 uncultured Leptospirales bacterium
AGAAAATGAATTTCAGACAGCAGTTTCAGGAAGATCCTCTGATGTGGATTTGCCGCTATACATTAGCGAATCGAATTACCTGAAATACCTTATTAGAAGGGTGGAAAGAGGGGACGCTTCAAGAAAAAATTTCTCCAGGCTTGTTGATTTTCTGGATAGTAATAAATCGGAAGTATGGGAGAACAGCTGGGTAAGACTCCCGCTTGCTTCATTAAGTTTTTACGCACGAAATATTTTTGAAAAAGACCTTATGGCGGATAAAAGCTGCGCCGATTCTCCACCGAGAAAAGACAGGAAGAAATTTTTATTAAGCATTAGTGGTGAAGATTTTATTCGTGTGCCTGTAAGTTATCTCCTTAAACTTTCACTTGCGGACGCAATAAGCGGAGGTTCCTTTATCCATCCTGTTATCCGCAATGCAGGTGCGGATTTTATGAATGCCTTTATGAATGACAATACATCTCCTGAAATTGTTTCATTTTTTCCTGTACAGGGGGATGACGCTGCGCAAACAGCGGAATTGATGAAGGATTCCGCATTAAAGCAGTACCTGCTGACACAGCTTCTGGTGATTTATGCTAATAAAAAATTTGAGCTTACAGGGAATGAGCAGGAGGTGAGCCTTTATTTTTCTCCCCATCCGCCCTTGAGACAGAAAAAGCTTAATGATTTAATACCGGATTCGTTTTACAGAGAATTATTTATGAGCCCCTGTTTGTCCGGATGGGACAAGGGTGAGGATAAACATAATTATATGATTATGTGTCACCAGATGCTTTCAAGAAGTTATTTAAACTCGGCATTGAAGTTAAGGGAATCAGGTATTATAAGCAGAAACATGGTTTACCTGAAGGGTATTTCAAATATAAGTCTGGCCAACAACGGGACACATATAAGTATCGGCAGCAGCCGTCTTGATAATATGCTTAAAGATCCGGCCTCTCCCTACAGTGGTGTCCATGAAAAATATTTTGGTGACCTTGCTGTAAAAATATATGAACATTTTATTGCGCTGTTTTCCGGAGTATATTCTGCTGATCCATACAGGATGAATTTTAGAGATTTTTATCCGGAAAAGATTCTCGGTTTTCTATCACATGAGCTGGATTTTACTCATCTCCGTATGTTGTGGAGAGGCTGGAAAGATAAGGCAAAAATTAAGGTGCTGGGAAATCCCTTAACACCTTTCGGCCCTGAATGGATGGAGCGCCTGGTTGCCGGTATATGCAGGCTTAAGGGGTATTTTGTAAATGACTACAGGCTTATCTATTATTTTGTTTCTCTTTTAAGCACAGATGAAAGTCCCTCTCTTAATGGAGAGGCTGGTAATGATGAGCGGCTGAAGGAGGACCTCTCATCACAGGGTGTATTTGATACAAGCATGTCATTTTATTCATTCTTTCGCCAGCGGATTTTTAAGCAGAATGGTTTTACAGGATTTGAAGGACGTTACTATTCTCTTTTTGAAAGCATAAATTATGATTTTAAACATGCGGCTGCACTGCAGATGCTTATTACAGCTTTTGCATATAAGCAGATGCTTTTTTTAAATGTTACCCATTATAATATCCCGGACACTCCGGAAACTGAAAGTGAAAGGAGACAGGCGGTTTTCTCTTCAGCAATAGGGATTCCTTTTTTTATGGTAAAGAAAAAAACAGGCAATTTGTTTATGAAAAAAATATTATCTTATACAGAGAAAACAGCAAACAGCGGAAGATATCAGGGATATGTAAAAGTTTCTGTTACTGATTACAGACGGGCTCTTGTTAAAATGCTTAGAACAGAAGGCGCGGATCTGATTGAGAAAATGGGGATGGAAGATATTATCCGTGATCTGGAGGCCAGACTGAATAATCCTGAAGAGCTTTTCGCATCAGCGCGTTTAACAGGGAGTATTATGTCTGAAGCTGGAATCACCAATCCTCTCAAAGCAAAGGGAAATGAATTTAATACTGCAGCTGAAGAATATTACCGCAGCGGGCTTAGGTTGAAACATATTGATGAAGCATTTGATGTCATAGAAAAGGACGCTGACTACCTGTCGGTAAACATAGAGAACTTTGATCCGGAATTCCGCCGCGCTTTAAACAGTTCCTGTGATATTAACAACATCCGGACATTTATTAAATCAGCGAGGAAAGAGATTAAGGAAGGGACATTACCTCTGCTTTATGTCAGGTCGCTGATACATCTGATTATTCTTGTAATAAAGAAAGATAGTTCAGAAGTATTATCATCAGACATTTCTGAAAAAAATTCGAGGATAAGATTAACTGTATAATGAAAATTAATACTATTACACAACAGTATATAGAAAGGGATACAGGCGAAATAAAAAATGAAAAACTTTTTCATGACAGACTGATTAATGCTGTTTATTCCTCCCTTAGAGAAGAAAGATCAATTCTTTATAAGGCAGTGACTTCAAAAAGAATGTCTAAGCTGCTTGCTTATATGTATTATGATCTGCCCGGGAAAAAAAGAGTAAACGGTTCAGAAAGCTTATGGCACGAGCTGGGTATAAAGCAGGAGGAGTGTTATGACAGGCCCTCTTCACTTGACACTGCAAGAAAAATATTTGAAAGAAAGATCCGGTACAGGGAATTCCGGCCAATGACTGAAGAGAAGCATGTAATAGTTTCCCCTGCTGACGCGAAAGTTATAATAGGGTCACTTTCTGATACTTCCAGTTTCTTTATTAAGGAAAAATTTTTCAGCTTTGATGAACTGCTGGGGAAAAAAGATAAATGGACAGATCTTTTTCATGATGGTGATTATGCGATTTTCAGGCTAACACCGGATAAGTATCACTACAATCATGTTCCTGTTGATGGGATAGTAGAGGATATATACGAGATTGACGGTGTATGCAATTCCTGTAATCCGGGAGCTGTTCTCTCAATTGAGAATGCATTTTCCAAAAACAGGCGGGTCGTTACTATAATAAATACAGATGTGCCTGGCGGAACCGGAGCAGGAAGAGTAGCTATGATAGAGGTTGTTGCCTTAATGATTGGCGGTATAAAACAGTGCTATTCCACAAAAGGGTATGAAAAACCGAAGAATATTTTCCCGGGGATGTTTCTGGAAAAGGGTCAGCCTAAAAGTTTATATATACCGGGAAGTTCAGTGG
>CAYYKZ010000366.1:0-3120 GCA_964468455.1 uncultured Leptospirales bacterium
CCCTGTCATAGGCTGCCCATTCTGGTAAAAATTTTTTAATACTGTTAAGAGTATCAACCAGTTTACCGGCAACTTCAAAAGCACCCACACCATATTCTCTTGATATAGTAACAAATGGTTTATTAGGCTTTTCTTCTATGTTCTCTATAACATTCTTCTGCTTCTCCCATACACTCACCTGATTTCTTATGTGCTGCTCCATTAATTTTTTCATAGGTACAATCATCTCCTTATTTTCATATATAACTTAAAAAAAATATAACAAGTAAATTGAGCAATAATCGATCAAAACAGTAATAATACAACCTTAAAAGAATAAAGCTGTTTTTTCCCCTGACTGCAAAGACCTTTTCAAAGTGAAACATTGAAAATCACTTCAGCACTTTTTGTACAATTTTTTAATGTACAAAGTTGTATTATAAATATAACAAAAAAACCGGCATGTTAAACAAAAAAATTACTAAATCTTTATTTTTTTAAATATCCGATGGTCTGCCCGACTCTTACCTTATCTCCCCGATTAATCGGCGCAAAATCCATCATACCTTTCTGAAAAAGAATAATGACCGTGGAACCGAGATTAAAAACACCAACCTCTTCCCCCTTCCTGATATCCGGCCTTTCACCTTCAGAATAGATTACCTCATTTCTTTTCCTTAAAAATTTATTAGTCACAGCATCATCATAGGGAATGGATATTTTACCTACGTTGAGTGCCCCTATTTTACATACAGCTGTAATTCCCCTGCCTGTATCAATGTATGTTACAAGCCTTTCATTGACCACAAAAAGGCCTTTCAATGATTTAACTACTGATTCCTGAACAGAGTAGAGCTTACCCGGAATATTGTAAAATCCGGTTATCTTTCCTGTAACAGGAGAATGAATCCTGTGATAATCCCCTGGCGAAAGATAGAGTGTAATAAACTTACCGTCAATAAAGCTCTCTGCCATTACAGATGGGATAAGATCCCTTAGGGAATAATCAAGCCCTTTCGCCTGAATAAGTATATCATCAGTAATATCGCCGAATTCATCTATCCTTGAATCTGTAGTTGCCACTACAGATTTTTCGTCATTATCAATTTTCAGAACACCATCTTTAAGCTTTCTTGTAAAAAATGAGTTTAAATTTTTAAAACCCCGCTCCGGAATAACAGCTTCATCAAGCAATACTCCATATTTCTTTGAATACCATTTAATTATCATATTAAGAAGAAATGACGGCAGCGGAATAAGTGCTGTATAGCCGAAAATCCTTGAAATAAGGCTCTTAGGGAGTATACCTACAATTATCTGACTCAATTTCTGATTTTTCATTTTTTCACCTGGAAATATTCTTTGGTGTTTATTTTATTATTTCAACTGCTCATGTAAAGAAAAAATCGAATACTGGTCCTGTTATAGTGCTTAAGATAAAAAAATTGTAGACTTTTATGTTTATTTTCTCTCTTTAACAGAGATACACTAAATTGTAAATTTAAGCAGATCTGAACTTATATGAAAGATACAAAATACTGGCTTTTACAAACAGAACTCTTTTCCCCTCTTGATGAGGAGGGGCTTAAACTTGTTTCCGCCCACTGCAGCGAAGATGTATGTGATAAAGGGGAGATCCTCTTTACTGAAGGAACGAGGGGTGAAAACCTCTACATCCTCACAAAAGGTACAGTTGAAGTTTTCAAAACCGATACTGACAGAAATATTTCAGTAATAGCGGAACTTACACCCGGAAATATTATCGGGGAACTGGAATACTTCACAGGAAAACCATACAATGCTTCTGCAACTGCATCTGAACATTCAGCCCTTATTAAAATATCGGGGAGCTTAAAAGATGAGCTGGAAAGCCGTCCTGAAATATCAGCAGCAGTGCTGTACCGTTTTTTAAAAACATTTTCAGCCCGGTTAAGAAAAGCAAATACACTTGTAAAAGAAAACTCGGCCCTTGTACAGGAGCTCAAACGTCAGGTATATGGAGATAAACTTACAGGGCTCTACAATAAAACCTACCTTGAGGAAACACTTCCAGGCCTTATAACAGACAGGTCAAAACCTGTGGGACTTCTCCTCATGAAACCGGATAATTTTAAAATGATTAATGACACATTCGGCCATGAGGCTGGAGATGACACCCTCAAAATTATGGCAGCAGCACTTAACCGCTTTACAGGAGATGAGGGAACTGTTCTCCGCTACATGGGGAACGAACTTGGTGTAATCCTTCCCGGCTTTAACAGAGAACTTACATTAAAAATGGCTGAAGCAATACTCAAAATGTTTAATGAACTCGATATTTCCTCTGCCACAGGGGATAAAACAGTTTTCCTTTCCATGAGCATAGGCGCCGCGCTTTTCCCTGAACACGCTGACATTGCTGATGATTTAATATTAAAGGCCCACGACATCCCCCTTGTGGGACGGGAACGGGGCGGCAACATGATCCTTTTCCCGGAGGACATATAACATGAGTTCAAAACAGGTAAAAGGGGAAATCCTTAAAAGCATTGAAATATTCCAGGGCCAGTCAGATGAACACCTGGACCTTATTGCTGCTGAAATGAAAATCCGAAACCACAACTCAGGCGACATGCTCTTCAGTGAAGGGGATTCAGGTGATGAACTTTTTATTATATTAAGCGGTAAAGTTGCCGTTTTTATTACAAATGACGAGAAAGAGGAAGTTTTACTGTCTGAACTGGAAGAGGGGAGCTATTTTGGCGAAATGTCTATTATTGAAGAAGCGCCCAGGTCAGCCTCGTGCCGGGTTATTGAGGATGGCGAATTTCTTGTACTCCATTCATCCGACTTCTTCCGTATTACCCGCTCACTGCCGGGCCCTGCTTTAAAGATAATGAATAATATGCTTTCAATTATAGTTGGGAGGCTCATGAGCACAGGCGCATTCATCACCCAGATGGTTCAATGGGGCGAAGAATCGCGCAAAAGAGCAATCACTGACCCTGCAACAGGATTGTTTAACAGAAGATATCTTGAAGACTCCTTTGAGAGCCTTTTCAATAAAACCAAAACTGAAAGGGGATGCCTCACCTTTGTCATGTTTGACATGGACCGGTTCGGCACACTCAACAGTGAATACGGCCAGGAGTTCTGTGACGG
>CAYYKZ010000367.1:0-3108 GCA_964468455.1 uncultured Leptospirales bacterium
GGCCTGTTTCACCGGAGATGCGGAAAAAGTATTTATTACGCGGAACAGGTGATAATACGGGTATGTTCCGTATTGTCCCTGAGCTTAGAAGCCGGATTACATTTAAACAGCTCAATCTTATGGATGATGTTTTTAAAGTTGACCGTGATTTTGATATTATCTTTTGCCGTAATGTGATAATTTATTTTGATAAACCTACCCAGGTTAAGCTATTTGAAAAGTTTTATAATCACCTTAACCCGGGAGGATACCTGTTCATAGGCAGCTCGGAAACACTCTATGGTGTAAGTGACAGGTTTAAACCGGCAGGCCCTACAGTTTACAGGAAGCCGGTGAATTGAAAAATTTCTTTTTATTAAGGAGTTTTATGTGAATAACGGGAAAATAAGGGTTCTTGTTGTTGATGATTCAGCTGTTGTAAGACAGGTGATGACAGAAATTCTTGAGTCTGACAGTTCGATTCAGGTGATTGATACAGCGGGTGATCCCTTTATAGCGGTAGAAAAAATTAAACGCCAGCTCCCTGATGTTATAACTCTTGATGTGGAGATGCCCCGTATGGACGGTATTACATTTCTGCAGAAAATAATGTCACAGCATCCTATACCAGTTGTAATGTGTTCAAGTCTTACTGAAGAGGGCGCTGAAACAACATTAAGGGCTCTGGAGCTTGGAGCTGTTGATATCATAACGAAGCCTAAAATGGGCGTTCAGAGTTTTATTGAGGAATCCAAAATAAGAATTTGTGATGCGGTTAAGGCTGCAGCTGAAGCAAGGGTTTCTGAATATAAATCAAAAGGTATAAAAAGGCCAACTGATAAACTGACAGCAGATGCTGTTATGCCTGCCCCTGCAGGGAAGGCAATGATAAGAACAACAGAAAAAATTATTGCAGTTGGAGCTTCAACAGGGGGGACTGAAGCGCTCCGGATCTTTCTTGAGTCAATGCCTAAGGATTCACCAGGCATCGTTATTGTTCAGCATATGCCGGAGAATTTTACCAGAGCATTTGCCAAAAGGCTTGACGGGTTATGCGAGATTGAGGTCAAGGAAGCGGAAAACAACGACGGGATTCTCCGGGGACGTGCGTTAATAGCACCGGGGAATAAACATCTTCTGATAAAAAGAAGCGGAGCCAGGTACTATGTTGAAGTAAAGGATGGCCCCCTTGTATCAAGGCACAGGCCATCAGTTGATGTTCTTTTCAGGTCAGCAGCACAGTACGCGGGCGCAAATGTTGTTGGTGTAATAATGACTGGTATGGGTGATGATGGAGCCAGAGGAATGGCTGAGATGAAAAAAGCCGGAGCTTTCAATATTGCACAGGATGAAAAAAGCTGTGTTGTATTCGGCATGCCCAATGAGGCTATAAAACATGGCGGTGTAGATAAGGTAGTTCCGCTTTCAGCAATTGCCGGAGCCGTACTTAAAGAGAGTAATTAGCAAAAACTGGGGGATGATTTATGGAAGATATATCAGCTGTTAAGGAAGAAATTTCTTCGGAAACTGAAGAGCTCAGGGAGAATGATGAGAGTACTGAAGCTGGTGATGTTCTGCTTTATCTTACTTTTGTTCTTGGTAAGGATCTTTTTGGGATCCCTGTTAATTCAGTACGGGAAGTAATTGAGTATAAAAAAGTTTTTAAAACTCCAAGAGTTCCGGAGTATATAAAGGGAGTAATAAATCTACGGGGGGAGGTCGTTCCTGTAATAGACCTTTCGTCAAGATTCTATAATGTTAAAAGCCGGATTGTTAATACCTCTGCAATAGTTATTGTTGAAGTTGAAGAGAATTATCACAAGGTACCCATTGGCGTTATAATTGATTCTGTAAAAGCTGTGGTTGAACTGAATAATAAAAATATTGATACAACACCGGAAATAGGGAGCAAAATAAAGCCTGAATATCTGAGCGGTATAGGCAAGGTTGATAATGAATTTGTTATACTTCTTAAAACAGAAAGTATTCTTAATATTAATGAATTATCAGGATTTGAAGATTCTAATATATAATAAGGAGGGGGGTTATGTCAAAAAAAATACTTGTAGTTGATGACTCAAAAGCAATACGGCAGTCTCTTATATTTACCTTAAAAGGTGAGGGCTATGATGTGATTGAGGCAGCCAATGGTGTTGATGCGCTCAATTTAATGAAGGATAATACTATAGGGCTTTTTATATCAGATGTAAATATGCCTGAGATGGACGGTATTGAGCTTCTAAAGCAGATTAAACAGGATAAGGATCATAAATATACACCTGTAATTATGCTTACAACTGAATCAGGCAGAGATATGATAGAGGCAGGAAAACAGGCCGGTGCAAAAGCCTGGATGATAAAGCCTTTCCAGCCTGAAGAGATTTTATCAGCAGTCAAAAAACTTTTTGTTGCTTAATGAATTTTATAAGGGAGGCCTGTGTTGAAACTTAATATTGTAAGAAAAAAAACTGGTGCTAACGAGGTCCATTTTTCAATGACAGGTGATATGACAATATATTCCATTAAAAAACTGAAGGATTTCATGCTTGGTGAGCTGAAAAAAAATTCAGGTATAATTCTTGATTTATCCGGAATAAATCAGGCTGACACCTCTGCATTTCAGCTTATTCTTTTTCTGAGAAGAGAGGCTGAGGCAACAGAAAAAAAATTTAAAATTGATAAAATGAGCACCAGGCTTGAGTCAGTTTTCGAATTATATAAAGAGAGAGTTTAAACCGGGGGTAATTCAATGGGCAAAAAGCAGAATGATAAAAATTTTAAAGCTGTATATTTTACCGAAAGCAGGGAGCTTCTTGATTCCATGGAAACAGCGCTTCTTGCCCTTGAAAAAAATATAAATGATGATGATTCAATAAACTCTGTTTTTCGTGCGGTACATACAATTAAAGGTAATTCCGGCATGTTCGGATTTGCCAGGATAGGAGAGTTTACCCATAATCTGGAAAATATGCTTGCCTGTGTACGTACAGGGGAACTCCAGCTCACAGAGGAAATGTCTTCACTCCTGTTTGAGGCACACGATTTTATTTCAATTATGATCGATTATTATGAAAATTCTGATGAAGATGCCTCATTAGACCCGTCAATGGAATCTATGTTTATCAGCCT
>CAYYKZ010000368.1:0-3106 GCA_964468455.1 uncultured Leptospirales bacterium
TACCTATCATATTAATATGAAATTTTAGCAGGCTGTCCTTTGACCGGACAGCCTGAATTATTATGAAATATTCCTGCTTTTGCGGTTAACCTCAAATCCTCTGTCAACAAGGCTCTGATATAATCCATCAAGATCATCCGTTGATAAAGCGCATTTGTAAATAATGGAATTTTTATATGCCAGCAGATCAACTTTTCTTACCACTATTACTTCCAGAAGATCACTGGTCTGTACAGCCCTTCTTTCACAGACTTCCGAGAAGGATATTTTATCAATACCCTCATTTTTTAAAAAAGCGGTAAACTCTTCAGGGGTATCAAAAATTTTTTCGCCAGCCATAGGTATACCTTTATTATATTCTTAAAAAATCTGAAGGATAGGCATCACAGATTTCTTTTACACCGTTCTTCACTTTTTTAAGCACGGCTTCATCATTCATATTATTAACAATATCAATTATCAGGGAACCGATTTTTCTGAAATCATCTTCTTTAAGGCCCCTTGTTGTAAGAGCCGGGCTTCCCAGGCGTATCCCGCTTGTTACAAAAGGTGATTTGTCATCAAAGGGGACACCGTTTTTGTTACATGTAATACCAGCCTCTTCAAGCCTGTTTGCAACCTCTTTCCCGGTAAGGTCTTTATTTCTTAAATCAATAAGTATAAGGTGATTGTCTGTACCGCCTGATACAAGGTTAAGGCCTCCTGAAAGGAGAACATCAGCCAGTGCAGCAGCGTTTTTAACAATCTGTTTCTGATAATCAACAAAGGATGGTTCAAGAGCCTCTTTGAAGCATACAGCCTTTGCAGCTATTGTGTGCATTAAGGGTCCCCCCTGTGTTCCGGGGAACATAAATTTATTTACTTCTTTTTCAAGCTCTTCACTTGTGAGTATTACACCGCCCCTGGGGCCGCGCAGTGTTTTGTGTGTTGTCATTGTCACATAATCGGCAAGTCCAACAGGTGATGGGTGCACGCCTGCTGCAACAAGGCCTGCGATATGGGCAATGTCAGCAAGAAGTTTTGCGCCCACAGAATCTGCTATCTCTTTAAATTTTGCAAAGTCTATTGTTCTCGGGTAGGCAGATGCGCCTGCAATGATGAGCTTCGGTTTTGCTTCTTTAACTATTTTTGCAAGTTCATCATAATCAATAAGATTATTGTCCTCTCTTACACCGTAAGAAACCACATTAAAATATTTACCGGAAAAGTTTACAGGTGAACCGTGTGAAAGGTGTCCTCCATGAGCGAGGTTCATCCCCACATATGTGTCACCTGCATTGAGGATAGACATCATAACACCCATATTTGCCTGTGCGCCGGAATGGGGCTGCACGTTTGCGGCTTCAGCGCCGAAAAGTTTTTTTATTCTCTCTATTGCCAGGGTTTCAACTTTATCAGCTTCCTGACAGCCGTTATAATATCTTTTTCCAGGGTAACCTTCAGCGTATTTATTTGTAAGGGTGGATGATGACGCTTCAAGAACAGCTCTGGAAACATAGTTTTCAGATGCGATCATTATAAGGTTATCTTCCTGTCTTTTGTTTTCATCCTGGAGAACAGAATATACTTCAGGATCACCCGATTTTAAATCGTTGAATAATGCCATTTTTTACCTCTTTACTATATGGGGAATTTGCTTTTTAAGCATTTTTTTCAGTAACAGATGCTGAATTTACGCTTTTATTCTGTTATTCAGGAGTGGAGCATAATTTATGTCAATTGAAAAAAATTAAGATGTTATCTAATGTATACGGCTTCTTTTAAAGTTGAGTAGAATATAAATTAAAATGGCTAAATGGTTTGACTTATTTCATATAAATGTTTTTTAACATATTACCAGACAGTAAACTTCAATTTCAACATAAGGCAGTGAAAAATATATTATCAGGAAGTATCCATTAGTTAACTGATAATCAGGATTGATCACCATCTTTTAGCTTTATGCTTTTTGTGTAAACATTAAGATTCTTCAGTTTATTTTCCTGCTAAAGAAAATCGGACTTTTGAAGTTAAAAAAACATAATAAAGAGGAGAACTTAAATGAGAAAAAAAATATTGCTCATGGCATTTGCTTTGTTGCTGGGATTTGGAATATCTGCTTCTGCAGCTGATATTGATTCCGGATTTTTATTCCTGAAGAATTCCAACGGAACCTATTTGAATATAGAAAAAGGTTTAAAATCAACCTCCATTGAACCCGGCTGGCACAGTGCTCAATGGACTTTTGAAAAGATTGCAGGAACAGACAGGTATAGAATCAAAAACCGCTGGAAAGGGACATATTTGAATATTGAAAAGGGTTTGTCATGCGGGCCCATTCAGCCGGGCTGGCATAGTGCACAGTGGATTGTTGAAAAGAAGGCAGGCAGCAGAGATGAATATACAATAAAAAATTACTGGAAAGGGACTTATTTATGGGTTATATCAAATATGGCAACCATGTCTAATAAAAATAATACCCCCGGTATTTCATGGAAACTGGAAAAAAATCCGAAGATGGCCCCTGCAGTAAGCCGGAAGCCTGATTTTTTTATTGATAATAAGGATAAAGCGTTTAATTACACCTCTTCCTCCATGGTGGCAAGGTATACCGGAACCGCCTATGTTGCATATATTGATGGTACGAGAGTATATGTATGTACGACTTCATCCGGAACAAATCCCATGACAGGTAAGAAAGAGACTGTAGGGGGTATGATGCGTGTTTTCTATAATCAGAAGGATGGATCCTATTCGGACGGGACAAACGATCCTGAGTTCGGTCTGGTCGGGAAAGTTGATGCAAACGGGAAAGCACTTGATATGAGTCATAGCCAGGGCGGAATCCGTCTGGAATTAACAGCTAAGCCTAAATCTTCAGTTATTCCTAAAACCCCTGAATTCTTTGTTAAGAATAAAAATAAAGTATTTAACTGCGTTCAGCATTCAATGGCAGGTTCATACAAAGGAACAGCAAAAGTTAAATCCATTAAAGGGAATAAGATCACTATTCAGGTTACCATGGAAACAGGCAGGTGGGATTACGTACTTTATTATATGGATGGATATTATACAAACAATAATCCGGAATACACTGAGTGGGGGGTTGCCGGTGGATCAAGCAGAA
>CAYYKZ010000369.1:0-3102 GCA_964468455.1 uncultured Leptospirales bacterium
TGATTCTGATGTTTCAGGGAACTCGCGGGAAATAAATGGAGCAAAGCGTTTCAGGCGCTCATCTGCCTCGATTATGCTTTTAAGGGGGATTCCGGTTTTTTTAAAAGCTTCTGATGATTCAGTAAGTTTCGGGCTGCACCAGAGTATTTCTTCATCTGCTGCAATTTTTTTTATTTCAGGATGGAGTTTTATCCACTCTTCCAGTGATTTTCCTGCTATTATTTTTTCTTTCATTTTAATTTAACCTGCCGGATTTTCCTGAGTATAATTACTGAATTATACTCAGGAAATATTTATAATGCAACAAATAATAACTATTAATTATTCAACTTATATGATAAAGAAAAGTCTGGAATGCCGCTGTCTTCTGCGTCAGCAGAGTTAAAAATTTTTTTAAATGTATCTTCAGTAATTATTACTGATTAATATTCAGGATAAACTTTATTTCTCTAAAACATATTGACTAACAATATATATAGTGATTTAATAAAAAATATCCTGGAGGTACTGCGATGTCTTTAATTAAAAATGAAGCGAAGATTAAATTTTTTCTTATCAGAAAGATAAGGGAGCTTCTTGAACACAGGGCAATGTGGCTGGCCCTTTTAGCAGATGAAGCAGAGAAGAAGGGACTTGGAATTAATGATTTCGGTAAAAATGCTGTGTTTACCTGCGGTACAATTCAGGGTAAAGAGCTTTCAGGGGGAAGCAGAAGTTTTAAAACTCTGAAAAAAAATCTTTTTACAAAGCCGGCTCAATGGGTCTTTGAAATGAAAATTCTGGAATGCAGTGATGATAAATTATCAATAGATTTTCATTACTGCCCTCTGGTTAAAGCCTGGCAGAAGATGGGACTTTCTGATGACAGGATCGCCCTTTTATGTGATACTGCCATGTGCGGAGACAGGGGTATTGCTGCGCAGTTCGGCGGCAGGCTTGAGCTTGGAAGGGTTATAGCAAAGGGTGATGATTTATGTGAAGTGAGATTTGTGAAGTAGAAGAATATTCATCAGTTACGCTTTTTGACAGATGGGAAATTTTAACTTGATTGAATTCATGGTTCAGATAATAATATTTATATTGAACAATAATAAAACAGCAGAGCGTGTAAATAGTGAGAGAAATAAATGCAGATTCTATAAAGAGTAAGGTTAAGGAGCTTTTTCTTGAAGCTGCTTTCCATACAGGTGAGGATGTTAAAAGTTCCATTAAAAAATTTTATGATTCAGAAACATCTCCTGCAGGACGGGCAGCCCTTGAAATGATTATGGAAAACCAGAGTATCGCCTCAAACGAGGGGATTGCAATATGTCAGGATACAGGTATGGCAATTCTATTTTTTGAAGTGGGGCAGGAGGTTGTAATCACAGGCGGGGATTTCAGGGATGCGGTTAACCGGGGCGTAAGTGATGCATACCGGGATGGCTATCTCAGGAAGTCTGTGGTTAATGATCCTGTATTTGACAGGGAAAATACAGGGGACAATACCCCTGCTGTCATTTACACCGATATTGTTCCTGGAGATAAAATTGAAATTCTTGCCCTTGCCAAAGGGTTTGGAAGTGAAAATATGAGTGCCCTTGCAATGCTAACTCCTTTTCACGGGAAGCAGGGGATAGTTGATTTTGTGGTTAATACAATTGAGAAGGCCGGCCCTAATCCCTGCCCGCCCACAATAGTGGGAGTAGGGATTGGAGGAACTGCGGATATGGCAATGGTAATGGCAAAGAAGTGTACTGCCCGTAGTATTGGCACCTGTAATAGTGACCCCCGTTACGCTGAAATGGAAAGGGAAATTCTGGACAAGGCAAATAGGCTTGGTATAGGGCCGGCAGGCCTGGGTGGGAACACCACTTCTCTTGCAGTGCATATAGAATTTATGCCCACCCATATAGCAGGTATGCCTGTTGCTGTTAATATATGCTGTCACGCTTCAAGGCACGCCCGGGGGGAGCTGTAAAATGAATAGAGATGAAATTAAAAAAATTACAGTCCCCATAACGGATGATATTTTAAGAGGCCTTAAATCGGGAGACAGGGTTGAAATTACAGGGTGGATATACACAGCCAGGGACGCGGCACACAAAAGATTCGCGGAACTGATAAAAAAAGGTGAGGGTCTGCCTGTTGACATAAAAGGTGAAATAATTTATTACGTGGGGCCTGCACCTGCAAAGCCCGGTTATGCCTGCGGTTCAGCAGGTCCAACCACCAGCAGCAGAATGGATCCCTACACGCCCGCTCTCCTGGACATGGGACTTAAGGGGATGATAGGGAAGGGGATCCGGAGCAGTGAGGTTCTTGAGAGTATTAAAAAAAACCGGGCAGTATACTTTGCTGCTGTGGGGGGCGCGGCCGCACTTATTGCAAGATCAGTGAAAAAAACAGAGGTTGCAGCCTATGAAGAACTTGGCCCTGAAGCTGTACACAGATTTTATGTTGAGGATTTTCCCGCAATTGTTGTAATTGATTCAGATGGCAATGATTTATATAGAACAGCGCCTGCACAATACAGAGAGTGATTACTTATTACTGCTGTAGTGAGAAGTATATTTGTCCAGTACTGTTTTTATCATTGTCTGATATGGTACTCCAAGTTCATGGGCTTTTTCCTTAAAAAAATTTATACTCTTTTTGCTGAGTTGAATTGTT
Organism: uncultured Leptospirales bacterium; assembly: GCA_964468455.1. Taxonomy (GTDB): domain Bacteria; phylum Spirochaetota; class UBA4802; order UBA4802; family UBA5550; genus JBBAGC01. The sequence goes on from CAYYKZ010000369.1 coordinate 2,653, forward strand.
ATTTTAACAGTGTCCTCTTTCTTGATAAGATTTTCAGGCGCAGGGAGGAAGTCGTCTATTATATCTGAAGTTATAATAGCCCGGGATATTATTTCAGGAGCATCTTTATAAACTGTTTTTTTCTTCATATTTTTTCCTCCCTTCTCTCCAGTAACCAGCTCCGAATATTCTGATTTTATTGTGCCTGACAGTGAACCGGACTGTAATGATTTTTTCATCAACTGAACCGAAACAGAAATATCTTTTTTCTGTTTCTTTGGAATGATTAACATCTGCAGCTATTACCCGATGTGAATCAAAAAAAGCTGATTGTGCTTCGAAAAATGAAACACCGTGCTTTTCGATATTTAATATATTTTTGTTTTCGTCCCACTCAAAGGTCATGTAATAAAATTCAGAGCATTATTTGTGCTAAATATAATATTAATATACTTATTTTTAGCCATATGT
>CAYYKZ010000370.1:0-3093 GCA_964468455.1 uncultured Leptospirales bacterium
CGTTTATTCTCAAGCGCTTTTTCGCTGTCAAATGTCCCGTAACGGATTTCATCTTCACCTGTAAAAATCCTGTAAAGGCCTGTCCTTTTATTCTGCACTCCCATTAAATCAAATGCAAATCGGGACTGCTGCATAAACCTGTTTATAAATCCTTCAATTCTGCGGTTGGTAAAGACCCGGTCTTTTAATGTAACTTTATAGTATTCATCGTAGTTAAAATCCATCCTGTCGGTAACTGTAAGCTCAGTTAGTTTTTCAAAACTCTGCCTGGCATACTCAATTCGACGGGTAAACTCTTCATCCACATCTTTCTTTTTCTTCCGCCCTGTTGCCATTTCCATGAAAAGGGTATTTAAATTAATTTCATCTTCAACCTGCCCAAGCATAATATCCGGAGTTCCGATGGACTCCTCAAAAAGCTTAAGCTTTGCAGTTAAAACCTCCAGCACCCTTTCTGCAACCGTTCCTCGTGTGGAAAAATTATATACATGAACATCATTAGGCTGTCCAAACCTGTGGATACGCCCGATTCGCTGTTCAATCTTAAGTGGAGACCAGGGGAGATCGTAATTTATAAGTATATCGCAAAACTGCATATTCCTCCCCTCACCCCCTGCTTCAGTTGCAATAATAATTTCAGCCTCCTCCTTAAAGCGGAGAATCGCCTCCTCCTTCTGGTCCCTGTTCATGGAACCGTTAAAAACAACAACATCAAAGTCATTAAGTATAGAATAAAGATAATCCTGGGTGGTCCTGAACTGTGTAAAAATTAAAAACTTTTTATTTCCCTTTCTTTTTAAATCACCTATAATCTTTATCAGCTTTTCCCCTTTTTTGTTTACCTCAATTTTAGAAGATATATCAACCAGCCTGCTTATTGTTGTTATTTCAAATTCAAGCTCTTCAATAGTCTTTTTTACGCAAAGTGCGTCAGCTTCAGAAAGCTCTTCATCATCTGAAAAAGAATCATTGTCAAAAATACTGTTATTGAATTCAATAACCGCCTCATTGTTTCTGCGGGCCCTTTCAAGTATTTCGCGAAGCTTGACAAGACGGTTTCTCAATGCGCATAACAAAGCATATGACGATGAATCAAGAAGTTTCTGAAAAACTGTCATTACAAAACCAACAGCCCTGTTCTCAGACTGGAGAGCCCTGTTAAATTCCTCTGCTACATACTTTGTAGTTTCATCATAGAGGAAACGTTCATCATCATAAAGGTCAAACCTTATTGTACGGGCATGCCTCCCTGTAAATCCGCCCACATCACGTTTGGTGCGTCTTATCACAACCTGATCAAGCTTCCTTTTGAGGGTTGAGAGATCAGATCCCTCTGTACAGTATTCATTGTAAAAAGACTGGTATGGCCCAAGTATATTTTTATCAATTAAGGCTATTAAATAATAAAGCTCTTCAAGTTTACCCCTGAAGGGTGTGGCAGATAAAAGAAGCAGGGACTTTGTTTTGTGTGCAATAATTTCGGCCATATTATAGGCAAGAGTGGAACTTGAAGCGTCACGCCTGAGCCTGTGAGCTTCATCAAAAATTACAGCATCCCATGAACAGGCAAGCAGATCATTTTCAAAATCCTTATTTTTAATAAAGTCCATGGAACATATAAGCCGGTCATGAACCTTCCAGGGATTGGCCTCATCAATGCCGGAATTTTTCCTCAGCAGCTTTCTGTCCATTATCTGAAACTTTTCATTAAACTTGCTCTCCAGTTCATTCTGCCACTGAAACAGCAGTGAAGCGGGGCATACTATTAAAATTCTTTTATAATTATATCTGTAAATGCATTCTTTAATAACAAGGCCTGCTTCAATAGTCTTTCCAAGTCCAACCTCGTCAGCTATAAGGAATCTCTGCTTAAAGGCGTTTACTATACGGTGAGTACTCTCTACCTGATGAGCAAGAATTCTTGTCCTGGAATTGGAAAGCGATAATATTTTATTATAGGCGTAGGCAAGTTTCAGCATACAGGCTTCGGTTTTAAGGAGAAATTTTTCACCACTGACAATATTATCCGGGCATAGGAGTTCCTTTATTCTCTCCTCATTTTCAATCAATAATTCACCTTCAGCTGAATCGGAATCATGAGAAAAGGAAAAAAGATCCTCTGAAATAATAGATTCTGCTTTCATCTCCATTAAAATGGCAATCCTGTAATAATATATAATGATAAATAATTCAATGTTAATTCCTTAACTTTTATATTAAATTAAATTCCCTAATACTACCGCCGCCTTCGGCGGCGGTAGTATAGAAAATAGCAATATTACATTAAAATACATCTTCAGGAATAATTACATGCACAGGCCTGTAAGGATATAACATATTTATTCAATAATTTAGCACTGACAACTCTATTTAATAAGGAATTGAATCATATAAATAAACCTGATGTTTTAACAGGGGATATTCCGGAAGCGACATAATTAAACGGGAGAGAATATTGCACAAGCTTTTTTTTACAGACCCCCATGAAAATGGAGCCCTAATTTAGCTTGACCCCCTAAATCCCCCGGAGGGGGACTTTTAAATTCTTCCAACCAATTAAAGTTCTAATTGCATAAAAGGGGAATCAATTTTACAACACTATGCAGTCTGAGTTCCGAGAAAAATTCCAATACCCATCTGCTCAATCTGATCTTTAGTTTCTTCTATTTTATCAATATGGGCATCCTCGTCATTAAGAATCTGAATAAGCATGTCACGTGTTGCATTATCGCCCACTTCTGCTGCAAGCTTAATCGCTTCATTATAAGCCTTAATGGCATCAGCTTCGGCGTGCCAGTCATTATCAACCTGTTTAGGAACATCTGCGCCAATATGAAGATCCTTAAGCTTACTTACAATAGGAATCCCTTCAAGAAAAAGAATTCTCCCAATAAGCTTTTCAGCATGCTTCATCTCATCAATAGCCCTTTTTTCAACATCATTATGCATCTTTTCATAACCCCAGTCCGCACACATTTCTGAATGAACCATATACTGATTAATCGCGGTAAGCTCATCTGCTAAAAGTTCATTTAATACAGCTATAAGTTTGTCATTACCCTTCATATAATTCTCCCTGTTAATATTATAATT
>CAYYKZ010000371.1:0-3089 GCA_964468455.1 uncultured Leptospirales bacterium
ATACGAAAAAAATAGATGATAATAACTGGATGCTGATATTCAGAAGAGCTGATAATTGTCAGTATATACTTTTTTCATTAAACAATGATCTTTTGCAGACAATCCCATACACCTTTATCCGCATGACCAATGAAGAACCTGAAATAAATAGTGATTATATTAATTTAATGTTTAATATAAAATATACGGGAGATACTTCTTATGTACCTGATACTGAGGAAACAATTATCTGTCCTGACAGAATTACCATAGAAAAAAACAGAAGCGACAGGTTTTTAACTGCCGGATTTAACGATGATTCCGAGGCGGAAAACTTTATAATTGAATTAAAAGACTTCGCAAGAAATAATGAAGCTGATAAAATTGCAGATTTAATATCATACCCGATTACAGTTAAAATTAAAAAAAGGAATGTAATAATAAAAAATAAAAATGAATTTATCAGCAACTATCATATAATTTTCAACAAACAGGTTACTAATTTACTTTTACAGCAACCTCTTGCTGATATTCAATCAAGCCCGAAAGGACTTATACTGGGCAATGGAGAAATCCGCATAAACAGAGTAGATAATAAAATTATGATTACTGCAATTAAAAACAGCTGAAATCATATTTAAAAATCCCAAAAACTACAAGTCAATACATGTCAGTTTTTTTTCACTGATATAATTCATAAACATTTCCGCTGTTTCAGTAATAATACGCATACATACCAGAGCCTGCTCAGGACTGCCGAATGAATTTTTATTAAGAACCCTGCAGCATGTAGAACCGAATTTTGCCTTAAATCGTTTTTCAAATCCCTGAGACAGTGAATATGCTTCATCTCTGGGAATATTATATGTAGTGCGCCCCTTTGCAAAACCAATCATAAGCACAGCACCGCTTAATGCGCCGCAGAGGCACCCTGCGCGGCCCAGGCCTCCACCGAAAGGTGTGGCTATACGCACAAATTCCATGTCAACATCAGGAGCAATCAGTTCCCTGAATGTTAAAAAAATAGACTCAGCACAATTGTATCCCAGTTCGTGATATTCAGAGGCCCTTATTCCAGCTTCTGCCGGTCCCGGACTTTTACAGTTCATATAAACTCCTTTAATTATTACCTGAAGACTCTTTCATTTCTTCCGCAATATTCCTGTTTCTGCAACCGAAACTCTCAATTGATAAAAGTCCCAGCCCATATTCCCCACCATAACCTATGCCTTCGAATAGTGCCCTGCTGAATTTTTTTTCATCAGTTATTTTCAGAGCACCTGTGAATATGGAAGAGAGCAGATTTACTCTATCAGACTCACATACAATATATCCGTCATGCTCAACTTCACAGTCAATCAGTTCAAAACCGTTTTTAAAAGATTCTGATTCAAACCATTTCTTTTGTGATTCAGCACCATCAAGATTAACTCTTTTAAAAAAAATTCTGGTTGAGGGGTTAGCTTTAAGATAAAATTTATAGTTCATCCCTGTTCTGACAGGGATATTGTAATCACGTGTTTCAATAGTATGAATAAATCCATCAGGCTTATCCCATGCATCAGTGTCTGGTTTAGACTTTGAAACAAGCACAAGTGGCTGAAGAAAATTGTTCTGCTGGAGAGGAACTTCATCAATCCGGTAAATAAAACCTTCATTTAATGTCAGGGAATCAAGTGCTTCATATAATAAATCCAGACTGCCTAAATGCTTCCTTACAACCGGTATTCCGGCATTAAGTATTATTTTCGATATAAACATACTTCACCTCATTTGCTGCCTCAAACCAATCATATAAATGTTTCATGTCAATACTTTAGACTGCATAATAATTTTTTTTTACTGTTAATTCATTAACCCTTTAAATCAGATAAAATGCTCTACTAATCCGACGCCCCTACCGGGAAGGTGTCGATTGAAGAATTATTTAACAAAACTATATTTAAGGAACCCTATTACTGTCAAAATTCTGCATATAAAAAAACACCTAAATGCTTGACAGATAATCACCATAACATCAGTAATTAAAATGCATTTAATGCTGTATTTAACTAATCAAAGGACACCTATACTGCACTAATGAAAATAATCTGCAATCAATGCGGAGCCTGCTGTATTGCTCCATCAATATCTTCACCAATTCCGGGAATGGATGGCGGAAAACCTGCAGGCAGCAGATGTATACATCTTACTCATGATATGAAATGCGGAATTTATAACAATCGCCCTGATGTATGCAGAAATTTTACTCCAACAACCGCATTATGCGGCAATAATTTCAACGAAGCATATCAGAATTTATCACAACTTGAAGAAATGACCAAAAATATTTAATATTAGAGGATTATTATGATACCAAGATATTCACGAAAAGAAATTTCAGAAATATGGGAACTTGAAAACAAGTTCAGGATATGGCTTAATATAGAAATTGCTGTATGTGAAATATACGCTAAAAAGGGTATTATTCCCGCAGAAGATCTGGCAGTAATTAAAGAAAAGGCCGATTTTGACCTGAACCGGATTCTTGAGATTGAAAATGAAGTTCACCACGATGTTATTGCATTTTTAACCGCAGTTTCTGAAAAAGTAGGCCCTGCAGGCAGGCATATTCATTACGGCCTTACATCAAGCGATATCGGGGATACTGCCCTTTCAATCCAGATGAAACAGGCCGGAATAATACTTTTAAATGGACTTGATGAACTGATTGGAACTCTCAAATCTAATGCCATAAAATATAAAAATATCCCATGTATGGGGCGTTCCCATGGAGTGCATGCAGAGCCCACAACCTTTGGTGTAAAAATGGCCCTTTATCATGAGGCATTTAAACGGAACAGAAACAGGCTTAAGCAGGCAGTAGAAAATATTTCTTTCGGAAAGCTTTCCGGAGCAGTAGGAACATTCAGCAACATTGATCCTGAAATAGAGGAAGAGGTGTGCCGTAAACTGGGACTTAACCCCGACCCTGTATCAACACAGGTAATACAGAGGGACAGGCATGCAGAGTATATGTGCGCAATTGCAATTACAGCAGGTACACTTGACCAGCTTGCCACTGAGGTCCGGCATCTTCAGCGCACCGAAGTCCGTGAAATAGAAGAACC
>CAYYKZ010000372.1:0-3089 GCA_964468455.1 uncultured Leptospirales bacterium
AGATGTCGTGTATGCTCACAGGAGCTTTAAATGCGCCTCCCGGAACCCTTTCAAAGAGATGTACCTCTTTGCTCAAGCGGTCATAAATACCTTTGAAAAATGGTCCGCTTTCAAGTGGACAGTTTACAGGATATGCGTCTATGTTAAGTACCTTTTCCAGCTGATCCATAAGATCAAGGGGGGGCATGGCTGGCCGGTCAAGTTTATTTATGAAAGTGAATATGGGGATGTCTCTTTTACGGCATATTTCAAATAACTTAAGAGTCTGGGACTCAATACCCTTACCTGCATCAATAACCATTATAACAGCATCTACAGCCATGAGAACCCTGTATGTATCCTCGGAAAAATCCTTGTGACCGGGAGTGTCCAGAAGGTTTAACTTATACCCGTCATATTCAAACTGCAGCACTGTCGATGATATTGAAATTCCTCTTTTCTTTTCCAGCTCCATCCAGTCAGATGATGTTTCCCTCTGCTTTTTTTTTGCTGTTACAGATCCTGCCAGATCCAGAGCTCCTCCGTAGAGAAGAAGTTTTTCTGTAAGGGTTGTTTTACCCGCATCCGGGTGGGAGATAATTGCAAATGTGCGCCTTCGTTTTATTTCGTCTTTAATTTTATTCATTTTTTTATCATTACGCAGATTATAGATTTTTTTGAAGAATTATTTGCCGGAATATTTTTAATTCTGAACTTAATTTTAATTTAAAATGCTCTATTCTCCCCGCCGCCTCCGGCGGCGGGAAAGCATCTTTTATTTTACACTAAAATATATGTTAATAAATTAACATTGATGCCGGAATATTTTTATTTTTTATTCAGGTTAATGCTTTACAAATATATTTATTGCATATAATTATTATTACTATAATAAAGTCAAAGTAAAATATTTTTGTCAATATGGGATTTGGAAGCTCTTTGTCAAGAAAAGAACCTGAAAGTTTTTAACCTTTCAGCCCCGTAACCGGTTTTTTACTTTTGAAAATCCGGCAGCTTTCTTTAAATTATTAAGAAGTGATATCTGCAGATTACAGCTGCGCAGCGGCTTAAATTTATAATTATTCATAATCGGGTGTTATACATGGAAAACAGCTTGAACACGGCAAGAATAAACAGATATGTTCTTATAGTAAACTGGGTCCTTGATCTTTTTCTTCTTCTGGGCTATACTGTTGAATATTTAAAGGGGGGCAGGAGTCTTGAGTTTGTTATTGCCTTTTTTATTATTATGCTGCTACCCATGGTGGGCGCCACTGTGCTTTATTATAAGGACAGGAGTGATGAAAGGCTGAAACTGATAACACTTACAGGTTATTTTGTTCTTTATTCTTTTGCGGTATTCTCCACATCAAGAACAATGGTCTATATTTATATAGTCCCCATGCTGTCCATATATCTTCTTTATTTTAATCTTAAGCTTATGAAAATAAGCTGCGGCTTTATGGTTTTAATAAATATAACCCGCGTTATTTATCTTGCCGGCTTTAAGGGGCTTAATGATCCTTCTACAACAACAGATTATACAATACAGATGGCTTCAATAATTCTTTTTGCTGTTGTTTATATTGGTACAACCAGAATATCAAATGAAATAAATGAAGATAAAATAAAGACAATTGAAGATGAGAAAGAGAAACAGCAGGATCTTTTCTCTAAAATGATGGATACCTCAGCTGTGCTTATAGAAAATTCCAGAAAGGCATATTCTATTGTAGGAAGGCTTGCTGATTCATCAGGGGAAATTAATGTTTCTGTTAAAGAAATTTCAAAAGAAACGCTTGATATTGCCAGGGATCTCCAGAATCAGCTGAATTTCAGCAACGAGGTAAGTGAAAGTATTGAAAAATGTACAGCCCTTGCAGGTGAGATGGGAGACGAATCTGTAAATACCGGCGCCAGGGTTTCTGACGCTTTAACCAGGGTTGAAGGCCTTACTGAAAACAGTATAACAGTGAAAAAAAACAGTTCAAGGGTTAATGAGGCAATTGAAAGTCTTATAAGCCAGTCAGATGAGATTAAACAGGTAATCGATATTATCCGCGAGATATCTGACAAAACAAATCTCCTTGCACTTAATGCTTCAATTGAGGCTGCCAGGGCCGGGGAAGCAGGAAGAGGTTTTGCAGTAGTTGCTGATGAAATTTCAAAGCTGGCTGAGCAGAGCCGGGTTTCAGCGGAAAGCATAGGTTCAATATTAAATGAAATGAAACGAAGGGTGGATGAATCCCTTAATGCTGTTAAGAGTCTTAGCGAAGCCAATTCAATGCAGAACAGCATGATTAATGAAACTGAAAGCGTATTCAGGGATATCCTTGGGAAAATGGATTCAGTAAAAGGGAAATCCCTTACTGTAGCTGAAAGCGTTAAGGAGATTCAGAAAATCAATCTCCAGATTGTTGATGGTATTAACCGTATAACTCAGTATAGTGAAAAAACAGCCTCCGTAACATCATCGGCATGTGAAATTACAGAAGAGAACAGAAACCAGGCCCTTCAGGGAAAGGAGATTGTTAAGAGCCTTATTGACACTTCCGCTGATATGGAAAAGTATAGAGTATAGTTGTAATTGATAAAACAGCCATTCCCGGGCATGCCTTTATTTGACTGATGAGAATAATAATTTTGTCAATGGCACAAATCTTATTATTGACGGGGGCATGACCAGAAAGATGATTTATGAGTAGCAGGATACTTTCCCTTTAAGCACTTTTTTTAAAAAATCTTCATCCAAAATTTATTGACACCCCCCTGAATGAGACATTAATGACTTTTAGTGGAAAATCAGTGTTAATTTCTTAATCATTTTTTTATTTTTTTTGTAATATAATGTATTATTAAGAATAATTATTAAAAAATAAGTTGCTTTTGCATCGCTTTTATGGTATATGGACATAGTGGCTCTAAAAGCCCATGTGGGCTTATTTTGCAAAGGCAGATTCTTACAAAACGTAAATAATGGAGTATTGAAATGGAGCTTCCTTCTTCTTATGAACCTGCTGATGTGGAAAAAAGGTGGTATAGCCACTGGATTGACAAGGGATATTTTCATGCTGATGTAAATGACGGCAAAGAGCCTTATTCAATAGTTA
>CAYYKZ010000373.1:0-3087 GCA_964468455.1 uncultured Leptospirales bacterium
CGGAAATGCTGGCTGAACTGGTACGCCTTAAGCACGGCATAGGTATAGCCGGTACTCATGGAAAGACCACGACATCCTCCCTGCTTGCATCAGTACTCTTTGATTCGGGGATTAATCCTACTGCAATAATCGGCGGGAAAGTGCTTAACTTCGGTTCAAATGCCCGGGCCGGTGAAGGGAAGTATATTGTCTTTGAGGCTGATGAATCGGACGGTACATTTTTAAATCTACTTCCCAGCATCGGTATTGTAACCAATATTGATGCTGATCATCTTGACCACTATAAATATTTTGAAGGCCTTAAAGATGCTTTTCTTTCATATATTAATCATATCCCCTTTTATGGTTATTCTGTGCTCTGTATAGATGACACTGTTATAAGGGAACTGCTCCCGAAAATTGAGAGGCCATATTATACCTATGGCTTCAGCGAAGATGCTGATTTCACCGCCTATGACATTAAAAGAGAAGACGGGTTTACCTGTTTTTCCTGTAACTATAAAGGTAAAAAGGCCGGGGATTTCAGGATTGCACTTCTTGGGAATCATAATGTGAGTAATGCCCTTGCTGTAATTGCGGTTGCTCTTGAGCTGGGGATACCATGTGAAACACTGCGTCATGGACTGGAAAATTTCAGGGGAGTGGGACGGCGTCTTGAAAAAATCGGGGAAAAGAATGGTGTTTCTGTTTATGATGATTACGGTCACCATCCGACTGAAATAAGGGCTACTCTTGCGGCCCTGAAAAATCTGGGACGCAGAGTTGTGGTAATTTTTCAGCCCCACCGGTATTCAAGAACCGGGCTTTTGTGGGACGAATTCGGTCAGGCCTTTGCTGATGCTGATGAGGTATTTTTTACCGAAATATATCCTGCGGGTGAAGAACCTGTTGAAGGTGTTTCATCTGCCCTTATTAACAAAGCCCTGATTAAACATGAAGGGCGTGAGGCTGTAATTATTGAAAAATTTGAAGATATTCCATCTGCTGTTAAACAGTCCCTGAGAAAGGGTGATATAGTATTAACGCTCGGAGCCGGTGATGTGTATAAGGCAGGGCAGATGATTCTGGATTCAATATAGCGGGTTTATATGCGGAAATGTTTTGCAATATTATTTCTTTTTTTTGCTGCAGCCTGGGTTTATGGTGAAGATGTTATTACTGTTGCTAAACTGGAAATAAGGGGGCTTGTTAATCTTGACAGGCTTGATATAATGAAGGATGTGAGAACCGGTGTAAAGGATAATAAGATACTGATTGATGTAGATTCACTGAAAAGTGAGCTTGAGAAAAATATTCTTGTAAAGGATTACAGGCTTTCAGGAGAAAAGGATACTCTGGTGATTACTGTAGCGGAAAAATATCCTGTTTTCAATATTGTAATCTTTGATGAAAATCAGAGCATACCCTATCTGGTTGATAGAAGTTTAAATATTCTTGATTCGGGGAGATTTTTTAAAACAGATATGCCGATAATTACTGCAGAAAGGATGCTTTTTGAAACCGGTACAGGCAGAAAAATTGCTGCTGAAATTATAAAAAACCTGGTTGAAATAAAAAAGCATAATGTTGTCCTTTCCGGCGAATTGTCTGAGATTGATGTATATTCAGCGGAAAGTTTAACTGTAAAACTGAAAAACAGAAAAACAGTATTTCTTGTAAAGAACAGTTATTCCGGTTTTATGAAGCTTGAAAAGGCTGCAGCTTTTCTTGATAAAAGAGATAATTATCCGCAGAATATCGATTTGCGGGATGATATGGTGCTGGTCAGGTAAATTAAAGAGGTTTATGTATGGAAGATATAATTGTTGGTGTAGACATTGGTACAACGAAAACCTGCGCGGTTATTGGATACCTTAATGAAAATAATCAGGTTGAAGTTGCCGGTGTGGGCACAGCCCCTTCAAGGGGCCTGAAAAACGGCATTATTGTTAATATAGATAATACAGCCGCTTCCATAGTTAAAGCTGTTGAGGATGCGGAACTTATGGCCGGCTATGATGTTAGTGCGGTTTTTGTGGGAATAAGCGGTCAGCATGTTAAGGGTGAAAATTCAAAAGGTGTTGTTGCAATAGCCAACAGGAACAGAACAATCACATCTGTTGAAGTTAAGCGTGTAATCGAAGCTGCACAGGCTATTGTAATACCGGTTGACCGGGAAATACTTCATGTGCTTTCCAAGGAATTCGCAGTTGATGATCAGACCGGGATAAAAGATCCGGTTGGAATGAGCGGCGTAAGGCTTGAAGCGGAAGTTCATATAATTACTGCTGCTACTACAAGTATTCAGAATATGATTAAGGCAGTGGGTAAAGCCGGATTTCAGCATAGGGACGTGGTTTTTAATCCGCTTGCTTCTGCTGATGCTGTTATAGCCAGAGATGAAAGAGAACTGGGGGTGGCCATAATTGACATAGGAGGCGGTACCACCGATATAGTTGTGTTTATGGAAGGCGGCGTTGCCTATTCGACTGTTATACCGGTTGGAAGTATTCACATAACAAATGATATATCTATAGGTTTGCGTACATCAATTGAATCTGCGGAAATGATAAAGAAAAAATATGGCTGCGCAGATCTTAGCCTCGTAGACCCGTCGGAGATGGTTGAGGTCCCATCAGTTGGCGGACGTGCTCCAAGAAGGCTTTTCAGACAGGAGCTTACACAGATTATTCAGCCCAGGGTAAGTGAGATCATGGAGATGATAGACATGGAACTGGTTAAAAGCGGCAAAAAAGATATGCTTGCCGCAGGAATAGTACTAACAGGCGGCGGCGCAATGATCGACGGCTGTGTTGAAGCAGCAGAAAGAGTATTTAACATGCCTGTGCGTATTGGCGTGCCGGGTGAAATTGTAGGACTTAAAGATGTGGTGTCAACTCCTCAGTATGCAAACGGAGTGGGGCTTCTTAAATATGGCATTAAAATGAGCAGGTTCCGCGGACAGGGGAAGTTCAATAAAGGTAAAAGCGGTTTAGTTGATAAGATTAAAAAACTTTTTGAAGATTATTTGTAATTTTTTTGTGCAAAGACGCAATACTGTTAAAAGTAGTTTGACAAATTAAATTAATTATTTTAAATATAAATAAT
>CAYYKZ010000374.1:0-3083 GCA_964468455.1 uncultured Leptospirales bacterium
TCTTTTCACATCTTCCGGGGATATATTATCTTTTCTCATGATATATTCTATTGTAAGTCTGTTTCTTGATACAGGAAATTTATGTTCAAGCATACGTGCAATTTTTTCAAAGGGGTATTTTTTTTCAACCGGCATATTTTCAGCTCTTTTTACCGGATCTGTATCATTAAGAGAAAGTGCCAGGTTATAAGGTCTTTTTTCATCAATATAACGTTCAATAGCAGGGAGTATTCCGCAGGTGGAAATTGTTATTTTACGTACAGAAAGATGAAACCCGAATGTATAATTCATTATATCAGCTGCTTTCATTACATTGTCATAATTTAAAAAAGGTTCTCCCATACCCATAAATACAATATTGTTATTTCTCAGGGCAGATTCTCTCCTGACATGACATATCTGGTCCAGTATTTCACCTGCAGATAAATTTCTTTTAAATCCGATTTTGGCAGTTTCGCAGAAACCGCATCCCATGAGGCATCCGATCTGGGAAGATATACATATCGTGAGTCTTCCCTCTCCATCAGGATCACTTTTAAGCAGGACAGATTCAATATAATGACCATCAGCTGTGCGGAAAAGATATTTTTCAGTACCGTCAATTTTTGAGATTTGCTTATCCGCCAGCTGTAGTGGAGTTACGTCAAACATCTCCTCCAGCCGTGCGCGGAGATGTTTAGAAAAATTTGTCATTTCGCTAAAGGAGGAAACATTCCTCTCGTAAAGCCAGTTAAAAAGCTGGGCAGCTCTGTAATCTTTTTCGCCAAGGCCGACGAAAAGCTTAACCGCCTCATTATAATCTAAATCTTTTATATTAGGTTTCATTTTTTAAATGTTATAATACAGTAATTAATTGCCGCTTTTCATCTTTTCAATCTGCCTGATTTCAAAAAGTGCCATTTTATTATCAGAATCTATGTTAATAACCCTTTCAAAAATCTGTACAGCTGAATCATAGTCACCAAGATTTTTATAAGACATGGCAAGAGCAAAAAGTGCATTAACCATATTCTGGTCAATAGAAACTGCAAGGTTAAACTGCTCAACTGCTGATTTATAATCCATCATCTGATAATATGACGCACCATTGATATAGTATGCGAATTTATTTTTTTTATCTTTTTCAAGATACTTTTCTATGGTCTGAACAGCTTTACTATAGTTATTCACTCTGAAATAGTTTTTTGCAAGGTTATACAAAATCTTCTGATTTCCAGGAAATTTTTCAAGTCCGTTTTCAAGAAGTTCAATTGCCTCAAGATACTTATGAGCAGCAACCATTTTTCTGGAACTCTTTACAATATCAATAGCTTCATCCCATGCCAGCTCAATTATCAGAAGTGTTATATCATCTATAGATCCCACATCTCCCATATGATTACGGACGTCGTCAATTAATGCTTCAGTAAATACCTCAAGATCCTTATACTTGTGACTGAGTATTGATTTTTCGAACCCTTCATTTGAATATTCCTTTTTTTCACTGTTCTGTGCTTCAGGTATACCATCTGTATAAAGAATAATTCTATCACCATAGCTTATCTTAGTCTGCTTTTCCTCATAGGTGTCCCTTGCTTCTTCAAGAGCTCCAATAAAAAGTCCGCCAGTATCAAGATACTCAATTTCTCCGTTTTCTCTTAAAAGAATAGCTTTCTGATGACTCGCATTTGAATAGATAACATTATAGTCGTCATCTATAGCTACCATAAAACAGGTAAGATAATCCTGAGTTTTCATATGTTCAATAATATTTTTGTTTACTTCCTGATATATTCTTCTTGGAGAATCAAAAAGAATACCGGCATTTCCAAAAGATATTTTAGCCATTGCAGTAACAAGAGCTGCAGGAATTCCGTGTCCGGATACATCCGCGATTATAACTCCGATCTTGTTATCTTTAAGCTGGAAAATATCATAGAAGTCTCCTCCGATCTTTTCCATGGCATTGTAACGGACAGAAAATTTTATCTCATTCCAGTCATCAAGCCTGTCTGGAAGCATACTTCTCTGAATAACACTGGCCATATCGAGCTGCTTCTGAATCTGATCATCCCTTATACGCAGGCTGGTCATAGCCCTTTCCAGTTCATCCGTCCTTTCCTGGACTTTCATCTCCAGATTTCTTCTGTGCTCTTCAATTTCCCAGGCCATTTCCATGAGAGCAAATTCAATAGATGAAAACTCCTTCCCAAGAGAAAGAACATGGAAACCTGCCCTTTTACCGGATGCGATCTCTCTGGTAACCCTGGACATATCATTTAGTATTTTTAAAATTGAATCGGCATTTACCCTTGCCAGAGCAAGGCCTATAATTACTGAACCGGCAAGATATATCCCCAGGTTTATGATATTCCCCGGCTCATAAACTCTAAGTCTTTCCAGAAGAGCTATAAAGGAGAAGAGAATAATAAACATAATAATTACAAAAAAATAGAAATTAACATTAACCCCCATAAGCGAGTGAGGTTTGATTTTATTCCCTCTTCTAAGAAGATCGTTATATAATCCTGCCCTTTCGTTGTTTGTAAGATTCTCAGTCAGGAGGTGTGTAGCCATCCCGATAAGCAGAACCGCAATTACAGTGGCGAGTATAATCATTTTAACAGTAGTCCTGAATTCAACAAAGGTGAAATCACCAAAAATATTATAGCTTATAAAGGCTGTTACAACCATTGCAGACCCAGTGACAACAGCAATTATAACTGATGACGCAGTGTTGTTCATTACGAGATCTGAGAAATCGCCATAATAATTTTCCAGATCTCCTTCATCTATTTTCATATTTCTGCTGAAAAGCGTGTTTATTCTTCTATGTCTTTTGAATATAGCCGGTATCTTTACAGGTGTAAAAAAGCCGAAAGCAACAAAATAAAGAAAAGATATTGAAAGGAAAACAATTGGCAGCCATTGGAAAAAAAGACCTGTGACCTTATCATAGGAGGTAAGAACAAAAGAACTGGCAAGAAAATAGGAAAACCCGACTGTAAGCCACCCTAAAATATTAGTTAAAAAAGCTACAGCAAAGGTATAGCTTATATTTCTCGATAAAAAATAGAATAATTTCATACTTACTCCATAATATC
>CAYYKZ010000375.1:0-595 GCA_964468455.1 uncultured Leptospirales bacterium
AGAACAGCAATAATTAAGATTTTTTTCATAAGTTATTCTCCGGAAAATATTATGTTGTTTTCTCAGTAATTAGTCCTGAATATATATTTAAATATAATAAAGCAGTTTTATTGTATTTAATAGTATAGGAATTAAAACTGTTATTTTTTTTTATTATGACAGATTTTTAATGATTAGACAATAAAAAAGTTTTATTCTGTGAATAAAGCAAGAAAAAAAAGAATAATCTATATTTTTATTGTTTTTTAAATCTTAAATTATATAAGTAATACTTGTGCAGCATAGGGCGGCAGAAATATTCGATCATTTTGCCTGACTAATAGTTAAGGTAGTAATACTGCATGAAAATAGTGTTCCATAATAAATTTTATGAATCTGATTACGCCAATAACAATGCCTCTGTTAAAGGGAGAATGGAATCAGCTATGTCCCTGGTAAGCAGGGAGGATAATTTTGAAATAGTTCAGCCTGTTGCAGCAGATGAGGAGATTATTTTTCTTGCTCACTCCAGAGAATATATAGGATCTGTGAAACCTGATAGTGCACTTTATTATATGGGCAGGCTTGCCGCTGGGGGTGCTGTTGAGGCTTCCAA
>CAYYKZ010000375.1:607-3058 GCA_964468455.1 uncultured Leptospirales bacterium
TAGCAATTGCAGGTGAACCGGCTTTTGCCTGTATCCGGCCGCCCGGGCACCATGCCTGGCGGGATCATTCCTGGGGTTACTGTGTTTTCTGTAATATTGGTATTGCTCTTCTTCAGTTAAAGCAGCGTCATAAAATCAGTTCAGCTTTTGTGCTTGATTTTGATGCCCATACCGGTGACGGCACAAAGGATGTTCTTTCAAATTGGAAGGAATGTTTTATACTTAATCCATATTCCGGAGACAGGGAAGGGTATCTCGAGACAATAGAAAGTTATATAAAAGATATTCCTGAAGTGGATATTGTTGCTGTGAGTGCCGGATTTGATTCATATGAAAAAGATGCGGGGCGGATGCTTACCACGGATGACTTCTATCAGATAGGGCTGCTTATGAAAAATTTTTCTGAAAAATCTGCACAGGGAAAACGTTTTGCCGTTCTTGAAGGGGGGTATTATCTGCCTGACCTGGGTAAAAATGTGATGGCATTCTGCCGCGGATTTCAATAGATAGGTAACAATATGAATTCATCTGTGATTTTTAAACCTGAACATAAAAATAATTCAAAGTATGACTGGGTAAATTTTGAAGCCGGTAAAGACAGGGTGGGGAAAAGCCGGTGCAAAATATGCCAGGGAATTAAGGCATCTGATAAACCGATGATTATTATTTACAATATTAATATTTATCCGGAATGGCAGGGGAGGGGTTACGGCAAAAAATGTGTACAATACTGCAAGTGTAATTTTGAGACTGTAATAGCTGACCGGGTAAGGGCCACTGCTGTGGGTTTCTGGGAAGCCATGGGATTTGTCAGTGATAATAATGGGAATTATGTATATCTGAAAGATGGTGATAAATAATTTTTAAATCAGCAGTTTTATCCCGGGAGCCTGAATTTTCCCGTTACCCGGGATAAGTATAAGACTGACCTCAGAAAACTGCAGTTGTAGAAACACTTACATTTGTAATCTGTTCCTCTTCACCTTTTATTTCCCCGTCGCCATTTTTATCTTCATATGTTATAAGATAATTGAAGTTAACACTCACGCCTTCGCCTATCCCTATACCTACAACTGCCCCCATTACAGTACTTTCAGTTTTCCATTGCAGTTCATCAACATTATTCTGAACATAGTAAGCTTTGGCCTGGGCTATCATTGGGATCAGGTATTTTCTCAGCTCAAGTTCACCCCGGATTGATTTATCCTCAATGTCAGCCTCTCCCCATCTCATGTCCTGGTACTCTATCTTTCCATTAAACAAATTGAAAAAGTTTATTTTTGCTCCCCCGAAGTAACCTCTCAGTTTTTCAGCTGATTCCAGGCTCTCTTTTTTTGTAACAACATAAAGATCCCCTGTACCATCATCAACATATTTCGCGCGCTCCAGGTCATAGGTGTTGTTATAGTAACCGAATATAAACTTGTCGGACTGCTGCCTGTAATCACCGTAAATCTCTATAATATTTCCGATTGATATAGATACACCCGGAGCTGTAAAACCCCATCCTCCGGTATTAATAGATTTAACATATTGTGAATATATGGTAATATTGAGGAAGCTGCTTTTAATAAGATCAAGTCCGGCATCTGCAGCCCAGAAACCTGTTTTTGAACGATTGTCACTATATGGTGTGAGCTGACTTTTCATTATAGGGGAGATGAGACCTGCATTAACTAAAGCCACGATTGTTGGACCAAGTTCTTCATCTTCTCCCAGTACTGCGGCATAATATTCTCTTTGCGTTACATATTTGTCATTATCGGGATAAAAATCGACTTCATCAGGATATCCGTCATCATCACTGTCCCGCAGCCCTTTATATTCATTAAGGTCTCCAGCAAAGGAGCCGCCTATCTGAAGCCTGCTGAAAGGTTTAACATATACCCTGCTGCCGCCCATGACAGCCCGGTTTCTTCCTTTCAGTTCCTTGAAGTCATTTACAATCGCCTGCATACCGAAATGAGTTGTTTCAATACCGAAGTCGAGCCCCTGTCTTTTGTATGTGGGATACTCGAGCATATTTGTATAACCGCTGATTATGGAACCATAACCGAGCGTTGTATAGTCAAGACCGCCGAATCTGAAATAAAGCGGGTCTCCTTTTTTCCCGAATCTGACATAGTAGATTTTGTCTATATAGTCATCGACCTCATCCCAATCCTCTTCACGGACTTTTCCCTCTTCATCAAGGAGAAGGCTTATATCAAAACCAATGCCTAATTTCCATAGTGTAAGTTCCGGCCTCAGGCCTACCTGCTGATATGTTTTACCATCAATTGTTATAGCTCCGAATACACCTCCAAGCATGTAGTCAATTGCTCTTGCCTCAGCAGCAGCAGTGTCATTGACAACTACATCGGAATTCGCGGCTTCATCAGTATCCTGGGCAAAAACAATTCCCTGTGACACTACAAAAAGAAAAAATAGAACAGCAAAGACTCTTTTCAT